>JAFSFN010000186.1 GCA_017435185.1 Clostridia bacterium
ATAAAAGACGAAGAACTCAGCGACTACTGTGATGAATATCTTTATTTATTTGTGCAGACACTCGAAAACACAATGGATAAGCGCAACAAAATATCCTTTTGGCAGAAGATGCGCTATAACAACAAAATAATGCATACGAAAGAATTTGCTCACTGTGTTGATAATGCATCGGGCAAAGATGACAGTCCATTATTCATTAAAATAGTGCGTATGAAGAACTATTATGTGCTTTGGCTGTTCCAAAAACTGAACAAATTGTTGAAGAAGGCATAATAAACGATAAAAGACAGATATAGTTAACCGTCACAAGGATAATTGGATGTTTTGTGTCGGATTAAAACCTCCCTTGTGTAAAGGGAGGTGGCACGGCGAAGCCGTGACGGAGGGATTGTTGTGCATTCAAAGCATAATAAGCAGTTAGTACCGTTAGCAAAACAGTTGCGAAAAGGCATGACAAAAGAAGAACGGCATCTGTGGTATGATTTTTTACGCTCCTATTCTGTTCGCTTTTCAAGGCAGAAAGTTCTTGGAAAATGTATTGTTGATTTTTACAGTGCTGAAGCTAAAATCGTAATTGAACCGGATGGTTCTCAACATTATGAAGATGATAATACAGAAAAAGATGCAGAAAGGACAGATTTTTTGCAAGGGTATGGTCTGACTGTTATTCGTATTCCAAATAATGAAGTTAACAGGAATTTTTACGGGGTTTGTGAGTATATAGATGCTGTTATTAAACAATCCCTCAGTCAAAAATCAAAAGATTTTTGACAGCTCCCTTTGCACAAGGGAGCCTTATGCAGACGATAAAAGACAGATACAGTTAACTGCCATAAGGATTTTGTGCCGGATTAAAGGCATAATAAAAACGCTCTCAGCAGAGAGCGTTTTTGTTGTATAAATCAGATCATGAGAGACCGATTATCGTGCCGTCCTCCAAAATATCCATACCGTTTGCGGCGGGAACTTTGGGCAGACCGGGCATTGTCATTATATCGCCCGTGAGCGCAACTATGAAGTTTGCACCTGCCGATATCCTCAGTTCACGCACCGTTATCTCAAAGTTTCTCGGTGCACCGAGAAGCGACGGATTGTCGGAGAATGAATACTGGGTTTTTGCGACACATATGGGCATATTGTCGTAGCCCAGTTTTTTTATCGTGTCGAGGTCCTTTTGAGCCGATGCCGTGAAGTTGACGCCGTCTGCATGATAAATTTCTTTGGCTATTATATTCAGCTTGTTTTCAATGCTGTCATTTTCATCGTAGAGGGGAGCAAAGTTTGAAGCCTTTGTTTCGCATACTTCAACGACTTTCTTTGCAAGCTCAATGCCGCCTTCGCCGCCCTTGGCAAACACTTCTGTAAGCGCAAAGTCAGCACCCTGTGTTTCACAGCGACTGCGGAGAAGCTCAAGCTCAGCATCAGTGTCCTGTGCAAAGCGGTTAATGGCCACGATGACGGGAACGCCGTATTTTTTCATGTTGGAAATGTGTTGTTCAAGATTTTCTATGCCCTTGGAGAGCGCTTCGAGATTTTCGGCGTTAAGGTCTGCTTTTGCGACACCGCCGTTCATTTTCAATGCCTTTACCGTTGCAACGATAACCGCCGCATCGGGTTTGAGAGAGGCAAAACGGCACTTTATATCAAAGAATTTTTCTGCACCGAGGTCAGCACCAAAGCCTGCTTCGGTCACAACATAATCAGCCAGCTTTAATCCGATGCGTGTTGCCATGACGGAGTTGCAGCCGTGTGCGATGTTGGCGAATGGGCCGCCGTGGATTATGGCAGGCGTGTTTTCGAGTGTCTGCACCAGGTTGGGCTTTATTGCGTCTTTCAAAAGCAGAGCCATTGCGCCTGTTGCGTTTATGTCGTTTGCGGTTACTGCTTCGCCGCTCATTGTATAGGCAACGACCATTCGGCCAAGGCGATTTTTCAGGTCTGAAAGTCCGTTTGCAAGGCAGAGTATTGCCATTATCTCGGAAGCAACGGTGATATCAAAGCCTGATTCACGCATAACGCCGTCAGCCTTGCCGCCCATGCCGATAACTATCTTTCGGAGTGCTCGGTCGTTCATGTCAACAACACGCTTCCAAACAACACGCTTGGGGTCGATGTTCAAGGCGTTACCTTGCTGAAGATGGTTATCTACCATTGCGGCGAGCAGGTTATGAGCCGAAGTTATCGCATGAAAATCACCGGTAAAGTGGAGGTTTATGTCTTCCATGGGAACTACTTGTGCGTAGCCGCCGCCTGCTGCACCGCCCTTGATGCCGAAGCAGGGACCGAGAGAAGGCTCGCGAAGCAGTGTGACGGCCTTTTTGCCGATTTTGTGAAGCCCCATTGACAATCCGACATTTATGGTCGTTTTGCCTTCGCCTGCAGGTGTGGGATTGACTGCTGTGACGAGAATGAGCTTGCCGTCTTTTTTATTTTCCAAACGCTGTAAAATATCGAGGGAGAGTTTTGCTTTATACTTGCCGTAAAGCTCAAGTTCATCGTCTGAAATATCGAGCGTTTGAGCTATCTGTGAAATGGGAAGAAGATTTGCTTCCTGAGCAATTTGTACATCTGTTTTCATTTTTGTTCTCCTTTTATATGTAAATGATGCTTTGACATGAGTTTAAGTATTATGCCCGTAAAGGCAGAGACCAGGATTATTCCTATCGCAAGTGCGGCCGCAAGCTCAAGTGTTTGAAGTGCCTTTTCAAGAAACGTGTCGAGATTGCCGCTGAATGCAGATGCCATTGTG
>JAFSFN010000187.1 GCA_017435185.1 Clostridia bacterium
ACACTTTTTACAAATGAAGCCATGCAGTTTGGTATTGCAGTGAAATTTTGCAAAATCTACAAAATACAACAAAACCCCGAAAAATCGGGGTTTTATCGTGGCGCAGAGAAAGGGATTCGAACCCTTGATACGGTTCCCCGTATACACGATTTCCAATCGTGCGCCTTCGACCAGCTCAGCCATCTCTCCATGTGCTGTTTGCTCGACACTTCTCATATCATATAGCATTACATCAAAAAATGCAATAGTTTTTTGATGATATTCCGACGCTGTAATTATTATGTGTTGAAAAAAACTCGGTTTGATACTAAACTAATGATGTATGAATTTGGTTATCAGGAAGAAAGAATGTCGAACGAAAAACGCCCCCGTTGGTTAAAACTGGATAATGCAGGCAAGATATACCCTGCGGCAAAGCGCCGTTCATGGTCGTCACTTTTCAGGATGTCAGCTACGCTTACAGAGCCCGTTGACCAAAAAATACTTGCTCAGGCGCAAAAAAATGTTTTAAGGCGCTTGAACACATTTTCAATGCGCTTAAAGCGCGGTTTTTTCTGGTACTATCTTGAGAGCAATAACGGCGAGCCCGAAATTGTGAAAGACGGCAGTTATCCCTGCAGTCATCTTGACCCAAAGCGCAACCGTGGTTTTAATTTCCGTGTTTGCTATTACGAAAACCGTATAGCTGTGGAGATATATCATGTTTTGACAGACGGTACGGGCGGCATCACATTTTTGAAAACGCTCGTTGCCGAATATTTGCGTCTTAAACACGGCATTTCAATACCCTATGACGATTCGATACTTGACTGCAGTGCGCTTGCAAGCCCCAAAGAATCGGAAGACAGTTTTTTGAAATATGCAAGACGCATAGCAGGAAGCCGAAGCGAAAGTGATGCCTATCACATAAAGGGTACTTTGGAGAAAGACAAGTACCTCCATGTTACATGCGGCACCATTCCTCTTAATATAATAATGAACAAAGCCAAGGAAAAGGGCGTTACGCTCACGACATTTTTGGTATCGGTTCTCATACTTGCAATAAACGATGTGCAAATGAGCGAACACAAAGCAAACAGCAGATTAAAGCCTGTCAAGATCACTGTGCCGATAAATCTGCGCCGCTTTTTCAAGAGCACAACATTGCGTAATTTTTCGATGTTCGTAAACCCGGGCATAGACCCTCGTTTGGGCGAATATACCCTTGATGAGGTGCTCATGGCGGTACATCATTTCATGGGCATGGAGCTTAACGAAAAATCACTTAATGCCCGATTCACGGGCAATGTACTGTCCGAAAAGAACCTGTTCATCAGAATAATGCCGCTTTTCATAAAAAACTTTGTTATGAAGCTGATATTCAATTATCTCGGCGACAGGAAATCATCCTCTACGCTTTCCAACCTTGGTCGTGTAAAACTGCCCGAAGAAATGGAACAGTATGTTGAACGTATGGACTGGATGCTCGGACCTCTTTCCAAAAATCCTGTTGCGTGTACAGCACTGTCATATAAAGAACTGCTGTACATCAATATGACACGCACAATAACAGAGTCCAAGGTGGAAAAAGCATTTTTCACAAGGCTGATAAAACTAGGCATACCCGTAAGAATAGAAAGTAATCAGAGGTAATGAAAAAAATGGCATATTGCGTAAACTGCGGCGTTGAGCTTGCCGCATCCGAGAAAAAATGCCCATTATGCGGCGTTAAAGTCATACTTCCCAAAGAAATCGAAGAAACCGAGCCTGCAAAAGGGCTCTATCCGCATTCACTGCCCCCCATACGCATAGAGCTTCGTGAGATTTTGCCCATATTTGCGGTGCTCTTGCTCATTCCTCTCCTTATCTGCGTTATATGTGATTTTCTCACTTCGCGCACGATATCCTGGTCAATGTATGTAGCTGCATCCATCATTTTGGCATATGTTTATCTGTTCACTCCTTTTCTGTTCAAAAAGAACAGGGCTGTCATCTACATATCGCTCTGCACTGCCGCAACGGCACTGTTTCTGCTGTTTCTGTCGTTCAAAACAAACGGCGTATGGTTCATGCCGCTTGCACTGCCCATAGCTTTGACGGCAGGCATACTCCTGCTCACGCTTTCTGTAATATTCGACAGATTCCGTCCGAGAAAGCTCGTGAAAGCCGCTTTTGTGCTTTTTGCGGCAGCACTTTTTGTCAGCGCTGTGAACATATTCGTAAACTTATTCATTTGTGACCCTCTTATCATCTCGTGGTCGTTCTATTGCTCAGTTCCTTGTGCTATAATAGGTATTATTTTGCTTATGCTCAATCGCAGTTCCAGAATAAAGGCAGAAGCAAAGCGACGTTTCTTTATATGATGATAATCGAAAGGTAAGCTGTTATGAAAATAACCGTAATAGGCTGTGGGCGTTGGGGCTCATTCATAACTTGGTATTTGAACAGAATAGGTCATGATGTAACGCTCTATGGGCGCAAGGATTCGGCAAAAATGCAAGAGTTGCGCTCCACACGCTCAAACGGACTTTTGTCCTTGCCTGAATCTATAACGCTTTCAAATGACATTTCGTGCGCTCTTTCATCTGATATAATCGTAATTTCCATAGCATCGCAAAGCCTTAAATTGCTCGTGCGTGAGCTGTCGGATATATGCATGAAAAACAAGACTGTGGTACTTGCAATGAAAGGCATCGACACTTCGTCAAACAAGCGTCTTTCTCAGATAGCGGCAGAAACGCTCGATGCGTCCAACAAAATAGCCGTCTGGCTTGGGCCGGGCCATGTTCAGGAGTTTGTTGCCGAACATCCCAACTGCATGGTCATCGACAGCATCGACACCGACACCAAGCATATGCTCGTAAAAGCCTTTTCGAGCGACCTTGTGCGTTTTTATTACGGAAACGACCTTATAGGCAACGAGATAGGCGCGGCGGCAAAAAATGTTATCGGTATTGCGGCAGGCATACTTGACGGAATGAAGCTGTCTTCACTCAAGGGTGCACTTATGTCACGAGGCACACACGAAATAGCCAAACTGATCGAAGCACTGGGCGGCAACGCATTTTCCGCATATGGGCTGTGCCACCTCGGCGATTATGAAGCCACTGTTTTTTCGGAATACAGCCATAACCGTCGTTTCGGCGAGAGCCGCATAACAGGCGAAAGCTTCAACGGACTTGCCGAGGGCTATTATACAGTGAAAGCGCTTGTGGAAATGAGCAAAGAATGCAAACTTGAGCTTCCGATATGCAATTCCGTGTATGATGTGATCTATAAAAACGCCGACCCTGCACAAGCAATATCTTCATTGTTCACACGGAAGCTGACAAACGAATTTTGACTCCGACCCAATTTTTCTGTTGACAAAGCAGTATTTTTCGATATAATAATGATTACGCTGTGCAGGTGAGAGAAATGCACAAAAGCGATTTTTGCTCGGTTCGTCTAGTGGCCTAGGACACCGCCCTCTCACGGCG
>JAFSFN010000188.1 GCA_017435185.1 Clostridia bacterium
ATGTAATCTATATCGAACCCGAGGATGATATTACTGATATTATCCTGAAGATTGAAAATTCAAAAGAAAAAATTGTTGCATGTGGCGCGGCTTTGAAGTGGCTTCTGTCGAAAGTGCGCTTGCAGGAATAACAAATGTTGTCGTAGGCAGAATAGACAAAATCGAAAAACATCCCGATGCAGATAAACTCCAGATATGCACTATAGATATCGGCAAGCAAGACCCTGTAACAATCGTCACTGCCGCTACAAATGTTTTTGAGGGTGCATATGTGCCTGCAGCTTTGTCGGGTGCGAATCTGTGCGGCGGCATAGTGATAAAACCCACAAATATGCGTGGTGTATATAGTGACGGTATGCTTTGTTCGGGCGAAGAACTCGGTATAACGGACGCTGACTATGAGGGTGCTTCCGTATACGGCATACTCATTCTTAAAGGCGAAATAGATCCGGGCACACCCATTGCTGAAGCATTGGGTATGGATGATGTCATTTTTGACATAGAAATAACGCCCAATCGTTCAGACTGCCAGAGCATAATCGGCATGTGCAGAGAAGCGGCGGCAGCGCTCGGTCAGAAGTTTAATGAACCCGTTATAAAAGAAATAAAAGGCGAGGGCAATGCTCTGGATTATGCTTCGGTCACAATCCTTAACAATGAACTTTGCCCGAGATATACAGCTCGTGTTGTAACGGATTTAAAAATAGAACCCTCACCTGCATGGATGCAGAAAAAACTCAAGAGTGTGGGTTTGCGTCCCATAAATAACATAGTCGATATAACAAACTATGTCATGGTTGAATACGGTCATCCCATGCACGCTTTTGATCTTGCTTGCGTAAAAGACGGTCATATTATAGTCAGAACGGCAGAAAAAGACGAAAAGGTTACTACACTTGATGAAAAAGAGTATGTTGTCGATGAAAGCACATTGCTGATTGCAGATCCCGAAAAAGGTGTTGCAATTGCGGGTGTTATGGGCGGCTTAAACAGCGAAATAACTGAGAATACAAAGGCAGCTCTCTTTGAATCGGCAGTGTTTTCTGCAAGCAGTGTCAGAAACACAACAAGAAAGATAAGACACACGACAGATGCAGCAGCAAGATTTATAAAGGGCGTTGAAGAAGTCAATGCATTGCTTGCGTCAAACAGAGCCATTGAACTCATTGAAGAACTCAATGCAGGTAAGGTCGTAGGCGGACTCATTGATGTCTGCACAGCGGATACGACGGAAAAAGAGGTAGAGATTGACGTCGCTCATGTAAACAGAATAATCAATACGAATTTCACTGCGCAGGAAATGGCTCAAATGCTTGCAACACTCAATATAAAGTCCAAAGCGGCAGATGACAAGATTATCGTTACCATACCGCATTATCGTACGGATATTGAAAACGGACTGGAAGCTGATTGGAACATTGCTGAAGAGATTGCAAGAATATATGGCTATGACAAGATCCCTGCAACGCTCATGAAGGGTGATACTTTCCGCGGCGGACTTGATAACCGCACACGCTTTGAAGATACTGTTAAAGATACTATGGCGGCGCTTGGCTGTTATGAAATGTATAATTATAACTTTACAGGCCCTGCAGAGCTTGATGCGCTTTTGCTTAGCGAAAACAGTGAAAAGCGCAATGCTGTCAGAATACTGAATCCGTTTGGTGAAGACCAGAGTCTCATGAGAACGACTTTGGTGAGCGGTATGCTCAAAACGATGTCGTTAAACTACGGTCGCAAGACAAATCACGGAAGATTCTTTGAAGTCGGCAATGTCCATTTCGACAATGAAGACCTTCCCGAAGAAAGGCTCATTCTCGGTGTGTGCATAAGCGGAAATGGGGAAGACTTCTTCACACTTAAAGGCATAATCGAAACATTGCTTGCAAAACTCGGCTTTGCAACAAGAACTTCATTCAGAGCAGGCGGCAGTGAATATCTTACTCCGGGTCAGAAAGCATTGATACTTGTCGATAACCAGCCCATAGGCGAGATGGGAACGATACACCCGTTTGTTCAGAAAAACTATGGCGTTCCTGCGGCAACATACACGGCTGAGATCGAACTTAGCAAGCTCATGCTCAAAAAGAGAGCCAAGGTTACTTATTCTCCGTTGCCCAAATATCCTCTCGTTGCTCGTGATATAGCTATTGTTGTAAATGAGCAGGTAACATCGGCAGAAGTTATAAAGGCAATGAAACAGTCGCCCATGAAAGTCAGCATAGGCGATATAGAATTGTTTGATGTATACAGAGGAAAGGGTGTAGCTGAAGGCAAGAAGAGCATGGCATACTCGTTTACGCTCAGATCCGACGAAAGAACGCTCACCGATGAAGATATAAAGCAAGCAATGGAAGCACTGCTCAAATCATTGAAGGCAAAGGTCAATGCTGATTTGCGTGCATAATTTGCAAATACTGTAAAAGTACGACAAATATGCGGACAAAGTATGTTGCTCGGAACGCATATTTGTCGTATCATATAATATAACAAAAGATTAAGGAGTTAAGGCAAATGAATACAGCTACTGCTATGGCAACGGCGGTCGCCGAAGCAACCGTGCTTTCAACTGCACAACCGGCCTCGTTATCGGAAGTAATGAGGGATAATTGGTGGTATTTTGCGATACTTGCGCTGTTTTTTGCCTTCCTGACATTTCTTCAGGTCCTGTTCAGCAAATCTGAGAGTAAGACTTCAGGTCTTATACTTCCGGGTATTTCATTCGGAAGCGCTTTCTTGGCCGCGTTTTTTCCTGCAATGTTCAGTACGACAATGGATTTTATGCAAGGCCTCAAGGTATTCCTTGTTGTATCGGTACCTGCCTTTTTCTGGCTTATCGTTTATGTGATAGTTCGCATAGTGGTGCGCAAGAAAAAATAAGCGTTTCTTATGCTGTTAAAAATATTTTTTTAGCGGCTCAAATTTGCGTTGACAATGATTTTATATCATTGTATCATAATCCTTAAAGGAAAAAAGCATGAATAATTATGCAAAGGAGAACCTTAATATGCAGAAAAGAGCATATTTGACATTGGCAAGCGGCGATGTGTTTCCCGGCTGGCGCTTGGGTGCAGAATGTGACGCTGTCGGCGAACTGGTTTTTTCTACCAGTATGTGCGGATATTTGGAAGCATTGACTGACCCCGGATATAAGGGACAGATATTGATGCAGACATTCCCCCTGATAGGAAATTACGGCTTAATAGAAGAAGATTATGAAAGCGATAAGGTACATTTGTCTGCATATGTAGTGCGTGAAATGTGTGATGAACCCTCCAATTTCAGAAGCACAGGCGAGCTGGAATCTTTATTTAAGGATAACGGTGTCGCCTGTATTTTTGGTGTTGATACGAGAGCTATAACTCGTATAGTTCGTGAGCGCGGCGTCATGAACGCCATAATAACAAGCAATAAAGAGCTTAGTGAAGAGCAGAAAAAACTGCTTAACGAATATAAGATAGAGAAAGCGGTTGAAGCCGTCACCTGCAAGGAAGAAATAACTCTTTCAGAAGGCAGCAAGCGCCTCATACTTTGGGATTTCGGCGCAACCAACTCACTTGCAAACGAAATGATAAAGAGGGACTGCGAAGTTATAAAAGTTCCTGCTTTCACTTCGGCAGAGCGTATATTGGCGCTCAAGCCCGACGGTATTCTGCTCAGTGACGGACCGGGCGACCCTGCCGAATATCAGAATATAATCGACGAGATATCAAAACTCAGTTTCAGAGGAATACCCATAATGGGTATTGGCTTCGGTCATCAGCTTTTGGCACTTGCAATGGGCGGCAGAACATTAAAACTCAAGTATGGTCACAGAGGTGCAAACCAGGCTGTTGTATATACTGTAACAGGCAGATCATACATAACTTCCCAGAATCACGGATTTGCTGTTGATGCGATAGGCTTGCCCAGAGGTGCGAAGCTCTTGTTCTTCAACCTTAATGACGGTACTTGTGAAGGCCTTGAATATGAAAATGCACAGGCGTTCTCGGTTCAGTTTGTACCTGAAGCAGCAGGCGGACCTCAGGATATGAGCTTCCTGTATGAACGCTTTATAAAGATGATGCCAAAGGGGGAATAATAAATGCCGCTGGATCCATCAATTAAAAAAGTAATGGTTATTGGCTCAGGTCCCATTGTTATAGGACAGGCCGCAGAATTTGACTATGCAGGAACACAGGCTTGCCGCGCTCTTAAAGAAGACGGCCTTAATGTTGTGCTTGTAAACTCCAATCCTGCAACAATAATGACAGACAATGCAATGGCGGACAGAATATATCTTGAGCCCCTTACATTGCAGACATTAAAAAGAATAATCAAAAAGGAACGCCCCGACAGCTTGCTTCCCAACCTTGGCGGTCAGACAGGTCTTACACTGGCGATGCAGCTTGCTTCTGAAGGCTTCCTTGACAAATACGGCGTAAAACTCTTGGGTGCAAAGCCCGAAACAATCGACAAGGCAGAAGACAGACTCATGTTCAAGGAAACTATGGAGTCCATCCACCAGCCCTGTATTCCGTCGGTAGTTGTTCACAATGTTGAAGATGCAGTTAAATTTGCAGAAGAAAACGGATATCCCGTAATAGTTCGTCCTGCATTTACATTGGGTGGTACAGGCGGCGGTATGGCACATGATTATGACCAGCTTACCGAAATCTGTGAAAACGGCTTGAGACTTTCCCCTATACATCAGGTTCTCATAGAGCAGAGTGTAGCAGGTTGGAAGGAAATTGAATTCGAAGTTGTTCGTGACAGCCTCGGCAATGCCATAACTGTTTGTTCCATGGAAAATGTTGACCCGGTCGGCATCCATACGGGCGACAGTATAGTTGTTGCTCCGGCGCTTACTCTTTCCACAAAAGAATACAATATGCTGCGTACAGCTTCGCTCAAGATAGTCGAAGCACTTGGCGTTGAGGGTGGCTGCAACTGCCAGTTTGCATTAAATCCCAACAGCATGGAATATGCAGTCATAGAGGTAAATCAGCGTGTCAGTCGTTCATCTGCGCTTGCATCCAAGGCAACGGGTTATCCCATTGCAAAGATGGCAGCAAAGATAGCTGTCGGCTATACATTGCCCGAACTAAAAAATGCTGTTACGGGCACAACCTCTGCTTGTTTTGAACCCACGGTTGACTATGTTGTTGTAAAGTTGCCCAAGTGGCCTTTTGACAAGTTTGTATATGCAAACAGAACACTCGGCACACAGATGCAGGCAACGGGCGAAGTCATGAGCATTGGCTCTTCGTTTGAATCTGCTATCATGAAGGCTGTACGCGGTGCGGCAATAAGTCAGGATACACTTTCAAATCCCGTTTTTGCCGAAATGACGGATGAAGAAGTTTTCGCACAGGTCAAACAATGCGATGACAGACGTTTCTTCGCAGTCTATGAAGCTATCAAGCGCGGCATGGATATTGATGAAATATTCGAAATTACAAAGATAGACAGATTTTTCCTCTATAAGTTGCGCAAGCTCGTAAATATCGAGAAAGAAATGGCAAACGGCCTGAATGATGAGCTTTACAGAAGAGCAAAGCAAGCAGGCTTCCTTGACAAGACTATAAAGAAAATATCCGGTCAGGAGATAGCAAATCCGATTCTTCCTGTATACAAAATGGTAGATACATGTGCGGCGGAATTTTCTGCCAACACACCGTATTTCTACTCAACATACGACAGTGAGAATGAAGCACACGAGTTTATCGAAAAGAAAAAGAGCAATAAGCCCACAGTTGTCGTTCTCGGTTCAGGCCCGATAAGAATCGGTCAGGGTATTGAGTTTGACTATGCTTCCGTACATTGTGTATGGGCGCTGAAGCGCAAGGGCTTTGATGTTGTTATAATCAATAATAACCCTGAAACGGTATCTACAGATTTTGATACTGCGGACAGGCTGTATTTTGAACCCATTACTCAGGAAGATGTTATGGGCATACTTGCAACCGAAAAACCTTACGGCGTGGTTGTTGCATTTGGCGGTCAGACGGCTATCTCGCTTACAAAGTTCCTTGATGAACAGGGCGTAAGGATTCTCGGTACAGGTGCTGACAGCATTGACAGAGCTGAAGACAGAGAGCGTTTTGACGAGCTTTTGGAACAGCTCGATATCAAGCGTCCTCGCGGTCTGACAGTTATGACAAAAGAAGAAGCGCTTGATGCCGCAAAAGAGATAGGTTATCCCGTACTTCTCCGTCCGTCATATGTTCTGGGCGGTCAGAATATGATAGTTGCTTTCAATGAAGACGATGTCAAGGAATATATGGATATCATATTGTCCCATGACATAGAAAATCCGATACTCATAGATCAGTACCTCATGGGTAAGGAACTTGAAGTAGATGCTATTTGTGACGGTGAGCGTGTTCTCATACCCGGCATTATGGAGCATATCGAGCGTGCAGGCGTTCACTCGGGCGATTCAATAGCAGTATATCCGCCGTATAATGTAGATGACGATATGATAGAGCGCATTACCGACTGCTCGGCACGTTTGGCGGCGGCACTCGATACACGCGGACTTATAAATATGCAGTATCTCATTTATAACAATACTTTGTATGTTATAGAAGTAAATCCGAGAGCATCAAGAACTATTCCTTATATAAGCAAAGTTACAGGCGTTCCCATGGTAGACTTGGCAACACGCGCGATGCTCGGTGAAAGTCTGATGGATATGGGTTACGGTACCGGTTTGTACAAGATACCGCCCTATGTAGCGGTAAAAGTTCCCGTGTTCTCGTTTGAAAAGCTGGCGGGTGTTGATACTCACCTTGGTCCCGAAATGAAGTCAACGGGCGAAGCTCTCGGACTTGCCGGCAATCTTGATGAAGCGCTTTATAAAGGCTTGGTAGCGGCAGGCTATAAGCTCGAAAGAAGCGGAGGAATACTCTTTACCGTTCGCAAGACAGACAGGGATGAAATAGTCGATACAGCAAAGCGTTTTGAGGAACTGGGCTTCACGCTCTATGCAACTCCCGGAACTGCAAGAACAATAAGACAGGCAGGCATAAACGTCATCGAAGTAGATAAGATACAGGATAATGACAGGGAAAACGTTCTTACGCTTATTGAACAGAGAAAGGTCAATTTCATCGTTTCAACATCAGCAAAGGGCAGAATACCCACAAGAGCAAGTGTTCAGATGCGAAGAAAGGCTGTAGAACACAGCATTCCCTGCTTGACATCAATAGATACGGCAAATGCTGTTGCAGATTCTATCAGAAGCTGTTATTCACTTTCAAATACGGAACTGGTCGATATAAACCGTATGCGCCATGCAAGGACAACACTCCCTTTTACGAAGATGCAGGGAGTAGGCAATGATTGCTTGTTTTTTGACTGTATAGACAGATGTCATATCGACAATCCTGAGGGTTTGGCCGTTCGTCTTCTCAACCGTCACTACGGTGTCGGCGGTGAGGCTTTGGTGGTAATTTCACCGTCAGAAAACGCTGATGCTTCAATGCTTTTGTATAATAGGGACGGTTCTTTGGGTGAGACAGGCGGCAATGCTATCCGCAGTGTTGCAAAGTATCTCTACGAGCACGATTATGTATCGGGCAAGAATGTTACAATAGAAACACCCGGCGGAATCAAGCATGTTACACTTCACAGTCAGAACGGTAAAGTGGTAGCCGCAACGGTAAACATGGGTAAAGTTTCTTTCGATGCAAAGAAGATCCCCATGATGATAGACAGTAGTAATGTTGTGAACCATGAGCTTAATGTAGGTGATAAGGTTTATAATGTGACCTGCATGAATATAGGAAATCCCCATGCAGTAGTATTTGTTGATGATCTCAAATCAGTCGAACTTGAAAAGATAGGTCCGGCAATTGAAAATCATCCGATCTTCCCCGAGAGGATTAATGTAGAGTTTGTCAAGGTGCTTAGCCCTGAGACTTTGCGTATGCGTGTTTGGGAGCGCGGAAGTGGTGAAACTTGGGCCTGCGGCAGCGGTGCAGTTGCGGCATTTGCTGCAGCGGTTGAAAACGGATACTGTAAGAAGGACGCCAGTGTCACCGTTAAACTTATAGGCGGCGATCTCATTGTTCGCTATGAAGGCGATAATCTCATGCTCAGAGGCGGCACTGAAACATTGTACGAAGGAACCGTAACGGTTTAATTGCTTACGCTATTGCACAAGGCGCACTGCC
>JAFSFN010000023.1 GCA_017435185.1 Clostridia bacterium
AAGTATACCCGCTCTATTCCGCACTGCGGGAAAAGCAGGGGGAATGGAAAGCCCGCACCCTAAGCGGTGAAGCCGCTGAGTTCTTTATGGAAGAAAGCTGGCGGATATTTGAGTCCATCGGCTAAGGGACTGCAATATGACGGAATTGACGAAGCGGCGTACATCCGAACAGCCGCTCAAGCGGCGCCTGTTCGGCTATATGATGTTCCTTGTGGCGATCCTGCTCCTGGCATTGGTGTTGGGTCTGTTCTTCATCGGGCGCTTCGGCAGCGTGCGGGAGGAAACCTACGAGAAGCTGGATATCCAGATGCAGGTGTTCGCAAAGGAGATCACGGGGCATTATGATAACCTCTCCTATCACGCCATTCAGCTTTCCGAAGAAATGACGCAGCTGCTGGAGGAATATTTTGAAAAAAACGGAGAAACGCTCGACCGCCTGACCGACTCCGCGGATGGGATTCAGGCGGTGCAGGACGCCATGTTCGATCCGCTCCGGCAAAGGCTTTTGCAGGCGGAATGTTCCGGCGCATTTGTATTGCTCAACTCCACCATCAACAGCTCCATCCCGGATGCGCAGCTTTCCCGCAGCGGCCTCTATCTGCAGCCCTGCAACTTCCAGCGGTCGGACGCGGATGTGCTCTTCTACCGGGGCATTGCGGATGTAGGGGAGCGTCACGGCGCCATGGCCCACCGGAAATGGCAGCAGGAGTTTCGTACGGATGAATTTCCGGACTATGCGGCCATCATGGATTCCGCGGCTTTGCCTCTGGAAACCGCCTACCGGATATCCGATCTTATCACACTGCCCGGCACCTCGGGCTTGAGTGTCGGGATCACCAACGGGTATTATTTCGCCCCCAAATATGATCTGACCGTATCCGATCTCAGGAGCGGCCTCCTGCGCTTTTCCGCCGATCCCGTCTCCCACGTGGGAGTGATGCGGGAGATATCGTTTTACGAGGGGGATCCGGGCTTTGTGCTGTGCACCATGATCCCCAAGGCGGATTATGACAGGGATCTGGCGGGGAGCTTCCTCCAGTTGGCACTGCTTCTTTTGCTTCTGGCGTTCTTTGCGGTGACCTGCTCTTTATTCTTTAGCAAGCGCTTTTTGAAGCCGATTTTGGATGGGCTGGAGCAGCTGAAAAACCGCAGCGACAGCCCTGTGGAGGGCACCCGCATCCCGGAAATTGACGACCTTTTCCGTTTCCTTGAAGCCCAGGACAAGGCTCACGAGGACGCAATCTCCCGGATGGAACGGGACGCCGCACAGCAGCACGCCAAAATGCAGGCGGAGTATGAAGCGGCCCAGGCAGAGATCAACCGGCTGGCCTATGAGCGGGACAAGGAGATCGATCCTGATGATTACCGGCTCTTCCTTGAGGGGATGCAGAATTTCACCCCGGCGGAAAGCAAAGTTTTCCAATACTATCTCGCAGGAAAAAGCTCCAAGGAAATATTGGAGCTGATGAGTATCAAGGACAGCACCCTGCGCTACCATAACCGGAACATCTATCAGAAGCTGGGCGTCAATTCTCTCAAACAGATGATCCGCTATGGCGCGCTGGTCAGACAAAAGGAAAATCAGGAGCGGGGGGATGCGTAATGGCACTATCGGACAGGCTGAACAGGATTATTGAGGAACAGAACATCACCAAGGCGGAGTTTGCAAGGCGGGTGGGGATCTCCGAAAACTATGTCTATATCCTTACCGGCAACAGCCGGCCCGGCACGAACCGGAATAAGCAGATTTCCCGCTCCGTAGCCAAGCTCATCGCCATCGAGTTCGGATATGATGTGGAGTGGGTGCTGAATGGGAAAGAATGAACGCTTAAGAAGCACTGTTTGATTTGCAAAACGGAAATAATCTCTGAAAAAACGCAGTGCTGCCGCTCTGTCAGAATCCTTTTACGGTATAATCTATGAAGAAAGACAATAGAGAGCAGGTAACGATATGCCCGACTATGCCGCCGTCAGGGAATACTGGCGCTCCAATGAACCCAAAACCCCCGGAAGAGTACGATATTTTTTCTCTGCACGCAGATTGTTTAATTTTTTCTCCCAAACTTAAATTCATTTTAACATCCTACTAAAGCTGATCCGCATGACGCATCGCATGAAGCAGCTTTATTTATCCGCCATACCTCAATGCTTCTATGGGGTGCTTTTTTGCCGCCTTGTTTGCAGGATAGAGTCCGAAAATGAGGCCTATTGCAGACGAAAATCCCACCGCCAACGCAACAACGCCCAGCGACATTTTGAAGCTGATGGTCTCGGCTATCACGGATACAAGTTCAAGTATGCCCCATGACGCTATAAGACCTATGACACAGCCGATAAGGCTCACCATTATTGCTTCTATAAGGAACTGCATGAGTATGCTTTTTGTTCCGGCACCTATCGCTTTGCGTATGCCTATCTCTTTTGTTCGCTCCGTAACCGATACGAGCATTATATTCATAATGCCTATACCACCTACAAGAAGCGATATTGCCGCCACACCGCCAAGCAAAAGCGAAAGCGTGTCTGTAACCGTACTCATTGCATCGGATACACTCGATATATTGATTATCGAAAACGCTTCATCGTCCTGAGAGAAACGAGCAAGCAAGAAGTCTTTAACTGCCTTTTCCGCCTCATCGGTGTCGCTTGCCGCAGATACGCACAGTGAAGTTATGTATGGCTGTGATGCCATTCGCGATTCTACAGTGTATGGAACATATATTGCCGTTCCGCTCATCATGCTCGAAAGCATAGAGTCACTTTCTTCAAGCACTCCGACAACAATAAAATTTCTTCCGGAAACAGTGAAGTTTTTACCGAGCGCATTATCTTCGTCAAAGAGTTTTTCTGCCGCCTCATGAGAAAGCACAGCCACATATGAAGCATTGTCCACATCTACCGTCTTCAAAAAACGGCCTTTAGCCAATATCAATCCGTTTATATCATAATAAGCAGGAGTAGTTCCGTATACCGAAACAAAAGCATCACTGTAACCGTGTTTTGCCGCCGCCTGCATCATGCTCGACGGTGCCGCTTGGGCTATTGCTTCATCCTGTGCAAGTGTCTTTATATCTTCCAGTCGAAGAGGCACACCCTTATCATCACTTACAGAAACACTGAGCATATCATTTCCGAGTGATGTTATCTCGCTTGTTACCGCACCGGTCGCACCGTTAACGAGCGATACCATTACAACCAACGACACGACACCTATTATTATTCCGAGCATCGTTAAAAACGACCTCATTTTATTTGACGCAATGGCTTCCCATGCCATTTTCACGGATTGAACTATCATTTGCTCACCTCCGTAACACGACCGTCCATTATTCTGATACAGCGCTGCGCCTGCTTTGCTATATCATCATTGTGGGTAATAAAAACTATGGTGTGCCCTGCCCTATGCAATTCATGGAACAAACGCATTATGTCCTCGCCTGTTTTTGAGTCAAGATTGCCCGTAGGTTCGTCGGCCAAAAGTATTGACGGATCTGTCGCCAACGCTCTTGCTATTGCCACCCTCTGTTGTTGACCGCCGCTGAGTTCAAGCGGTTTATGCTCACTTCTTGAAAGCAGGCCCACTTTTTGAAGCGCCGCCTTTGCCTTTTCTTTTCTTTGCACAGCAGGTATATGCTGATATATCAGGGGAAGTTCAACATTTCCCAATGCCGTCATCCTCGGAAGCAGATTAAAGTTTTGAAACACAAAACCAATCTTCTTATTTCGTATTTTCGCAAGTTCTTCCTCTGAATAGCTTTCAATTGACTGACCGTCCAGAATATACTCGCCACTGTCCGCAATATCCAAACAGCCCATTATATTCATCAATGTGGATTTTCCGCTGCCCGATGGTCCTATAATGCTCACAAACTCACCCTCGCATATTTCAAGGCTCGCACCATCAAGCGCTCTCACTTCTTCGCCGCCCACATTGTATACCTTCGTTATCTCGCGCATGGAAATAACGGTTTTACCTTTGGGCATATTATTTTTCACCTCCGCGCATTGCGCCGCCCTGCATACCTGCTGCAAATGGGAACATCATATCAAAAACACTGCTGTCCTCGTAGATTATCACATCACCCTCGGCAAGACCGCCGGTCACTTGGGCATAACTGCCGTCAGAAACACCGGTGGTTATGTCGGTGCGTTCTCTGTCATCGCCGCTTGTACCCACATACACATATGCGCCATTCTCATCTTCATATATAGCCGCAACAGGTATCAACAGTACATTCTGTGCGCTCTCAGCTTCAATAATTGCGCTTCCGTTCATTCCCTCAAGCAAGCGCTCGTCATATTCCATTGTAAGCTCCACCGAATAATTCGTGATGCTTCCCGTTGTCGTTCCCAGCTTTGAAATATGGGTTACCTCTGCCGTAAAGCTCTCTTGAGAATATGCATCAAGCGTTATTATCGCCTTCTGTGCCATCTTTACCAATGCGATATCAAGTTCATCGACCTCTATCGTCATTTTTGTTGCGCCGCCTGTATTTATTACAAAATCAGCTCCCGAAGCCATTGTATCCTGCATTGCATATGCACTGCCGTCAACTGCCGCCGCTCCGTCTTCAACCGCATTTATCTGTGACACCACACCTTTCACAGGCGATACCACAACAGGCGAATTAAGATATTCTATTACTTTTTTAAGTTCTTCGGCCTTTTGGTTTCTGCTATAAAGCGCCTGAGTATATGCCGCACTTACAGGACCGCCCTCAACAGAAAAGAGCTTCTCATATGCGCTTACCCTGTCATTCACATCACAATGTATATCATCAACTGTACCGCCCGTACCATAAACATAAACAGGCGAATTCACATCAATGCTTCCTTTGCCCAGAAGCGTATCACCGCTAAACACTTCTGCATCGGCTTTATATTCGGCTTTTTCATCGTCAAATGTTATCACACAGCCGTTTGCTGTTTTTGAGGCAACCTTGCCGTCTTCAGAGCCGTCCGCCCACTTGACCGTCACCGTCATACCTGTTTCTACCTGTTCTAAAGTTTCTATTTCCAGTCTCATTAAACCGTCGGCAGATATTATCGCAAGCATACCGTGTTCGTTAACAGCTTCAACAACATCGTCACCCTCGCTTACGGCTATATATTTAACTCTTCCTTTAACAGGCGCTACAACTGAGCTTTGCGTACTTTTTGATGCAAGCTGCATATCAAGTGAAGCAATCTCGTTTGAAAGAACAGCCGCGCAGTATTCAAGCGATTCCATATCTATCTCGGCAAGTATACTGCCCTCTTCCACAGAGTCACCGACCTTTGCGACAATCTTTTCAAAAACCACACCATCGGGCAGGTCTATTTCCTCACTGTCAGCCGCCATGAGCTTTCCGCTTCCCGTTATAGTAGAGCTTACATCGCCCTTCACAACAGTATAATCGGTATATACAGTCTCTTTGAGTTTATTTGCTGCTTCATTGCAAGACGCAACCATTATGATTAACAGCACCACAAGAACCGCCAACACTACCCATGGCCATTTTCTTGTCTTCTTTTTTATTTTTTCCATATTTTCCGGCCTCCTGCAATCGTTATACACTGAATCATAGTATCAAAAAAAGAACTTGGAAAGAACAGTATGTGAACTTAAATGGGATTTTATGCTAAAAGGCCGCCAAAAAGCAGCCTTTCACAGTTTTAATCATTTGTCACATTGCCGTTACCGAAAACAGGTATCGTCTCTCCGAGATATGTGGGCTTGGGCTTGAATATGCAATAAAGAAAATCCTTATCCCTTGCCAATATTTCTCTTAAATCATAATATGCTTGTCCGCCGTAATCTCTGAGGTCAGCAGAAACACCGTAGGCATCAAGACCAAGCGCACGAGCATCATATATTGCTCTGTAAAGATGATATTTCTGGGTCACTATGAGTATTTTTTGTGCCTGAAATATCTCTTTTGCTCTGTACATACTCTCATATGTGGAGAATCCCGCATGGTCCATGAATACATTTTCCGACGGCACACCGTTTTCAACCGCAAACGCTTTCATTACATTAACTTCATCGTAATCCGTTTGTCCGTGGTCACCGCTCATAAGTATTTTTTCGGACGCACCTGCTTGATAGAGCATTATCCCTGTTTTAAGTCTGTCCTCAAGCATATGGCTCGGGCGTGCGTTTTCTTCATCACCCCACACACCTGCACCAAGCACAAGTATGCAGTCAAAATCCATATCGGCGGCTTCGTCAATTTCAATTATACGGCTCTGCGATTTCACAGTAACAAAACCGCTTATGAGAAAAGGCAGTGCCGCAATAAGAGCAATAACGATGCACACCGTTGTTATTATTCGTTTTTTCATGTTTTTCTACCTTATAAAGTTTGTCGCAATCTTTTTCTCGCGCGTGGGCAATGCAACGCCCATTTTTTCGCCTGCTTCCTTGCATTTTAAGAACCATGCCATGTTTCTGGCAAGCACACGCATCGTCTGCAAGCCTTCCTCGTCCTTGAGCACATCTTCTTTACAGCTTCCGTGAACCATGTTCCAATATCTTGACGAAATTACAGGCATCTGCATTATGGTGAAATACTTATTAAGCTGGTCAAAAGCGGCAGTCGTTCCTGCTCTGCGTGCCGACAGCACACAAGCGGCAGGTTTGAGATAAAAATTATCGTTAGCGCCGTCAGAATAGAACAATCTGTCCATGAACGATGTCATGGCACCGCTTGCGGCGGCATAATGAACAGGGGAGCCAAAAATAAAGCCGTCTGCATCTTTGACCTTCTTGCGACATTCGTTGACCGAATCATTGATAATGCACTCGCCGACATTCGTCTTACGGCACGCTCCGCAAGAAATACATCCCGATATAGGCTCGTTTCCTATCCAGAATATCTCAGTCTCTATACCCTCTCCGTTGAGTGTTTTTGCAACTTCGCAAAGTGCAGTATATGTGCATCCCTCTTTATGCGGACTTCCGTTTACAAGCAATACTTTCATAATTAATCATGCTCCTCAATCTATGTTAACAAGTTCATATTCTTTTGAGCCCAGACCGTGTTTCACGGCAGTCTCAATAGTCAAAAATGCGTTCCTCGACTCCATGCGCTCAATCAAAGCAGCCTTCCCTTCATCTTCGGAAGCATAAACAGCATCAA
>JAFSFN010000189.1 GCA_017435185.1 Clostridia bacterium
ATCTACAAGAACAATGCATTGCCCAACTACTGCACAACAACTCAGGGTACAATGAACCACTACAGCATGATCTACATGTATGCAAGGATCTTGGACTTCTATAACACATACGGCTTCTTGCCCGACACAATAGCAGTTCAGCCCTTCAACACATATGAGTTCTAAAAAGGGCATACATTAAATAATGTATATGCATAAAGGAAGCGGCCTTTGGCCGCTTCCTTTTTTGTATACAAGCAAAGACAACAACAGTTGTTTTTTAGTATAAAAATATATCATTCGTATTCCTCTTGATTATGGTTACAGTTTTGTATATCATTGATAATGAAAAGTAATATTTGAAAAACGGAAAGGCAGACAGAGCGTATGAGATTCAAGAGGATAATAAGTGCAGTATTGGTTATATGTTTTTTAATGACCATGCTTCCCATGAACAATGTTTTTGCATCGCAGACAGTTGCGTCAAAGGGTGTTAGCTTAACTACCGATGCGGCATTTTTTGCAAAACTCAATCTAAGTGCATCTGGTTTGGCAAGTGTTAAAAGCGCAGTAAACAGTGGTAATTATACTTCTGCAAAGAGTGCACTGCTTGCATTTTATAAAGATAAGTTTGCGGATTTGGATGTTTCGTATGCAACAGCAGGAAATTCGAGCTTTAACTTTCTTGCAATGCATGATGCGGTTGCGTTTTCAGAGTATTATCGCGGCGGCGTCAATATAACATCAAGTACGGCTACGCAATATACCATAAACATAGGCAGCGATGTGGCCGGTGTATATGTTCTCAGTGCAGTTGATCCTTCTACTGATTTTATAGGAATATATTCATCTGAGCATGCTACTGCTTCGTATCGTCCGCAACTTAAATTGTACAATAGCAGCGGAACGCTTCTGAAGACACTTACTGCAACAGAAGATAATACTGTAAGACCTTCATATGCTGCTTCGAAGTATTGCGATTCTACTATAAATTATGTGAGACATACTGTAAACGCTTCGAGTTATCTGCCGTATTCGAATGACAGTATGCGAACCTATATAAAGTTTGATACATCTCAAATACCGTCAACCGCAAAAAAGGCGGAACTTGTGGTGTATGCAAAACTGGGAACAGATAAGACAACTTTGGTTGGTGACCCTATCCATCTTTGCGTAATGGGTGCATATTATAAAGGCTGGAGCGAATCTTCTTTGAGTTGGAGTTCGCTTGTATCGGGAAATTATCTCGGTCATTTTTCATGGAATGGATTGAGCGGCGGATTTAACTGGAAAAAGCCCTCGGGCACACCTTCTGAATGGCTTAACTATAATACTCGTTTCTATGAGCTTTCGTCGCTTGTTCAGGCTGCAAACAAGACTACTAATACAACGACAAAGAATTCATACATGACAAAAGTCAAGAATATGCTTATTGACTTTATTAATGATGCCGGTGCAGGCATTCCTGCAAGCCGTGATATTGAGCCTGCCAACCGCTGTATGGAATTCCCCTATATATACAAATGGTTACTTGCGGGCGATTATATAACAGCAGATGAAAATGTAAAGATACTTTCATGGCTGTATGATGAGGCTACATTGCTTTATAATGGTGTTGGTCTTTTCAGCGGCACATCTACCGTTTTGTCCGACCTTGTTTATACAAACAGAGGCTTTTGGCATGTAGCGGGTCTGTATGACTGCATTGCCTTCTTTAAGGAATTTACTGAGAGTACATTGTGGAACAATGTGTTTGCTCCGCGTCTTAAAATAGTCTCTGATACACTTATTCATGATGACGGAAGTTATAATGAAGTTACATTCGGTTATCCCGGTTCTGTTGTAGGCTGGTCATCGCATATGTTGGCGTCTATGCGTATTATGGGCGATACTTCAAGCACAGCTTCAAATTTCAGTATAAAACTTGCAAAAATGGTAAAGTATGTCGTGGACTGCACATATCCCGGCGGTACGCCTCCGCACTGGGGTCAGGGTGGACCCAGTGCAACAAAGACTGTTGTAACACAATTTCTCAATAGTATCGGCACAACATATGATTATCTGACAGAGGTACAGGAGCTTCGTTATTATCTTAATCACAGTAACGGCACAGAGCCCGACACTTCATCGCAGTATAATGAAATAAAGATAGTAACCGACAGAACGGGTTGGGACAGCACTGACTCCATGATATTCATGAATGCAAAAATAGGCGGAAATCATGGCCATAGAGATTCACTTGCACTTCTGTTCTATTATGGCGGAAAGGCATTGCTTACCGATACCGGCATGACCTCATATGATAACTCGCACGCACATTTTTCATTCCAGAACAGCCGAACAGTATCGCATAACACGATAGAGATAGACTCAACAGCCCAGATATGGAAGCAGAATCTTTCAGATACTGCTCATTTGAGTGATATAGATATTTCGGCAAATGATTTTGTATCTACAATAACCTCGTGGACAAAGGCTACAACAGGCTTTACACATTACCGCAATGTTGCCTTTATTAAAGAACTTGGTGACGTTATAATCGTAACGGATAAGGTGGTTCCCGGTGACAGCTCGACACATACATATACACAGAACTGGCACAGCACACCTAACTCTAATGCGGCTATTGCTTCCGATGTGTATAAAACGGGCACGACCAGCTTTGCATCGGGTTCAAACCTCATAATCGCGCAGACTTATAATCCCAACAATGCATCGCTGAATGCTTCTATAAGCGCAAGCCTCCAGTCAGGTTATGATTCTTCAAGTGCATCAACCACTACGAAGTTCTTCCAGTACAAGCAGACAAAGGCAGGAACGGTCACATATAATACGGTGCTTTATCCCAAGGCAGCAGGTTCATCGGCAACTATTGAACCCCAGAAACTCTCTTTGGGCGTAGAAGATGATGTTGCGATGGGCACAAGAATAGCCATAAACAATGGTGATAACGGCGCAAATGTAATATACTTCTATAATTCGTTTGAAAGCACTCCGTCTAGCCGTACGTTTGGCGGTCATACTACGAATGCTTCTACTGCTGTGATTGGTCTTAACAGTGGCAGCACTGTTTTTGCGTCGATAAGCAATGGCTCGTCGCTTGTGCATAACAGTAAGAATATACTTTATGCTCCTGTTAAGGTCTCTGATTTGTCGGCAAGCGTTGACGGTACGACTTTGAAACTGGCAAGTTCACATACAGGTATAGAAGGTATGGAACTTAAAGCCTACATGTCAGGAACAACATTTACAAGTGTTACTGTCAATGGCTCGGCTGTAGGCTTCACGCAGGCATCAGACGGTACTGTAACGACACAGCCCGGTTGCTTCATTGTTGGTTTTGACGGAAGTGATGCGCTTTCGTCTGTTGACTCATGGATAAAGAAGAACGCAACCGCAACCATAGATACGGCAAGCGGTATAATGTATGGCAATGCTACTGCAGGCGATCCATACATTGCGCTTGATGCGACCGGTTCAATGCTTAACTACAAGATAAACTCCGGAGATATTATCGAAATACGAGTAAAAAACAAGGTGATCTCCGGTTCAGCTGACGGTATCCAGGTGTTTTATTCAACTACGGGTACAAAGACATATCAGGAAGCCTACAGCATACACAAAAAGAGTCTTGACCTTACAACGGGCGCTTATCAGACTATTACGCTTGGCACATTTAAGGCGGCTCATGTAGGCGAAACAATAAATGCTTTGCGTATAGACATGTTCAATGCAGGTTCGGGAACTTTTACGGGAACTTATGAGATCGACTATATTTATATAGGTGATCCCGAAAAGGCACCTTCAAAAACAGCCGTGGAGTCTACGCCGATTCCTACGGTGACGGCAACACCGGCTCCGACTTTTACATTGTCTGAAGCAGTAACTGCACTTTCAAATGCATATGACACATTTGCAAGTTCGGGAAGTATGCCTGTTATGGTTACGATAAACGGTACAATACTCAATGAAGCAAGCTATACATGGCTTGCGGCAAAAGCCATAAATGCGATAGTCGCAGGAAGCAGTGCGGCAATAACATATGTTGCGAGCGATGCGCCTTCAGCGGCAAGCGGCAATTTCAGCAGTTATGACAGCTTTGGACATTCAACAATAAACAAAACCGGATATACCTATGTAACAGAACGTTTTATTACATTTTTTGATGGCGGAATAGGTTCAACCACCGGTGTATTGCCCAACTACACAACTTTTCCCGGAAGTTCATCAACGAGTTATTCGGGCCAGTTCAGCTATATGCGTGCTGTGGTAGTTTTTGCAAGAGTGCTTAACTATTATAAGAAAAATGGCGTATTGCCCGATACAGTGGATGCAGGTATAACCTACACTGCTTTAACTGCAGCTCCTGCAACAGCTACGCCGACGGCAACGCCTACGGCTGTACCGACATCAGTTCCGAGCGGCAGCTTTACCATTGCAGAGGTTGCCAAGGCGGCGGCGACTGCATTGGAGGGCTATACACAAGGCAATGCATTTTATGTAAGCGGTATTGTAATAGATGGCGTGACAGTTTCACAGCCCAACTATTACTATATTGCGGCGCAGGCGATTCAGGATATATACAATAAGAACACAACAGCTGTATATGATAATGCGAGCCTCAGCGTGAATGTACCGAACATGATAGCGAATTATACGTTCAACTCAGAAGAAGTCAGCCAGAATTTCTATATGAATTTTGCTGTTCGTCAGACCAAATATATTGATGGAACAGGTGCAGGCACAGCAGGAGCGTCAGCGTATTATCCGACAACATCTTCCAATGAGAACGGATTCCCCGTAACAGAATATTCAGGTCAGTTTACTTATGAAGCAGGATTGCTCATGTTTACCCGTATTCTTGCGGCATATTATGCTAATGGCAGTTTGCCTGCAACTGTAGCAGTTTGTTATGTACCTGCGGTTGAGCAAACAGCAGCACCCACAACAATTGCTCCTACTGCTACACCTACGGTGGCTCCCACAACGACACCGAGTGACAGCTTTACCATTGCAGAGATTGCTTCAGCAGCGAAGGCAGCTCTGGAAGGCTATACAAGCGGAACACCCTCCTATAAGGATGGTGTAACAGTTGGTGGCGTCACAGTTGCACAGCAGAATTACTATATAATGGCTGCTCAGGCGATTCAGGATATATACAACAAGAACACCACAGCTACATATGCAAACGCAAGCTATCAGTATAATGTACCTGAGATTGTCGCTAACTACACACTTACAATGACAGACGGCAGTGATGCAACTTCAGTACCACAAGCGTTCTATATGAACTTTGCGATCCGCCAGACAGCTTATGTAAATGGTGTAGGCGCAGGCACAGTTGGTGCAATGGCGGCTTACCCGACAACAGACGGCAATGCAAACGGCTTTGCAGTAGCAGATTATACAGGCCAGATGACATATGAAGCAGGCTTGCTCATGTTCTCGCGCATACTTGCAGCATATGCAGCAAACGGCTCCTTGCCTGCAAGCGTAGCGCTTGAGTATGTTCCTGCAGTTGAACAGACAGCAGCACCCACAACAGTCGCTCCTACTGCTACACCAACGGCAACGCCTACCGTGAAACCCACGGCAACACCCACGGTAGCTCCCACAACGGTGGCTCCGACAACGGCGGCTCCCACAACGGTGGCTCCCACAACGGCGGCTCCGACAGCTACAGCAACGACTGCGCCCACAAGTATTACGTTGCAGAGAAAGAATGTTCTCTATGCTGCATACAGCATCAACAAGTATCTTTCAAATAACACAGTAACATTCCCGAACTATTCGAGCATAGACGGCAATACCGTTTATATGCCCGGCGTGCTTGACCTTATTGCACAGGTAATCGTTGATATGAACAACGGTTCAACGGCAGATATTGTAAGGACAACTTTGGTAACTGAAAGCGATATATCCTACGAGCAGCTCACCGCCGGTACGCTCACAAGGGCTGAGTATGTAGAACTTGCACAGGGCGTTCTCGATTACATCGCAGAGAACGGTACAGCACCCGGTATGATGACAACGTCATTGGGTACAGTGTCATTTGAAACAACGTTAAGTATATTGGCAAAAATCGGTACAACAGTGAGAAGTGCGGGCGTGCTTCCCGAATCGGTAGAAGTGGAAGCATGGGGAAATCCCTTGCCTGTACCTCCTGAAGTGCACGCAACAGAATTTGAGCTTAATAACGTGTTGTATGCGGCATACAGTGTCAACAGCTATGTAACAAAGAACAGCAAGTTCCCGAACTATGCTTCCATCGAAGACGAAAAAGTTTATATGTTCGAAGCACTCGGGCTTTTTGCACAGATGATAATCAATTTGAGCGGCGGTGATACAGGTGTTGTAACAAGAAATGATGCAACATTCTTTGAAACCGCATACGAGAACATCACAGGTACAACTCTTACGAAGACACAGTATGTTAAAGCGGCTCAGGCAGTCCTTAGTGCAGTAAACAGCTCGCCGATATCCGCCGCACCGGGTTTTGTTAACACAGCGGCAGGCGCACTGTCCTACCAGACGTTGCTCAAGACATTTGCTTCAATAGGTGCAACATACAGAAGCTCAAAGGCTTTGCCTGAAAGTGTAGAAGTTTCGGCATGGACAGCAACAACATTGCCCACACCTCCTGCAACAACGGCTACACCAGAGTACACATACCTCAACTTCAAGAATGTTCTTGCAGGTGCAGCACGTGTACAGAGAGAAACAGAAGCAATAGAAGCAATGCCCAACTATGTAACAGTCGGAGACAGCAGATTGTATCAGGGAACAATGCTCAGAATGTTTGCAAGCACAGTAGCAAATATCAGCAGAGGTAAGGCAATTGACATGCCGCTCATGGAAGTAGCAACACCGTCAAGAATTGCCGCTGAGACGATAACTGCTTGCTCCCTTACAAAGACTGAATATATCAGCCTTGCAAACAGAATCGCAGAAACAATCTACAAGAACAATGCGTTGCCCAACTACTGCACAACAACTGAAGGAACAATGAACCACTACAGCATGATTTACATGTATGCAAGGATATTGAACTTCTATCTCACATATGGCTTCTTGCCCGATACAATAGCAGTTCAGCCCTTCAACACATACGAGTTCTGAAAACAACAGAAAACAGCGGTCAATAAGGCCGCTGTTTTTGATTATTTTTTTGTCATTTTCATTAAGTATCGTGTGTAGTATAATAAAACAGGACACAAAATGTCCGATTTTGTATAGAAAAGAGATATTTTGATGAAAAGGGCAGTTCTTTTGACTATATTTTTAATAGTTGTATTCTTGGCAGCAGGCTGTAATTCAAGCGTGCTGTTGGGAGGCACACAAGAGATAATAATATCAGAAGTCGTTTCATCGAATTCAGGCTCGTTGGCGGTAACAAACTTGGATTCACCCGATTGGATAGAGCTTTACAATACTACAGATAATGCGATACAGCTCGAGGGATATACTCTTTCAAGGTCCGATATGCAGGCCGCGAGCTACACTTTTGAATCGGGCGTTATTGAGGCGGGACAGTATTTTGTAACCGTTGCCGCCAATACAATGGATGGCCAAACTTTTGAATATCCCTGCTTGGGGTTCAAACTTCCAAAGGAAGGTACCGACCTTGTGCTTAAAGATCCTGAAGGGGCGGTTGTAACGAAGATATCGGTGCCGCCGCTCGACAGCGACATAAGCTGGTGCTTTGGTGAAAACGGCTATTATTACTGCATGACAGCAACACCGGGAAAAGAAAATGGCGGGTTGCTTTTCAAAACGGCAAATGAAATATATGAGATGAACTATAAAGCACAGGGTATCGTGATAAACGAGGCCAACCGCCGTTTTATTGAACTTTATAACAGCGGAAAAAAAACTGTACAGCTTGCATATTTTGCGCTTTCCGATGACGCGGGAGAGCTTATAAAATGGCGACTTCCGTATTATGAACTTGAATCAGGAGAGTATTTCGTCGCAAGGTTTGACGGAACAGGCGAATATAATGCACCTTTCAGCATTTCTCAGGACGAGGGATATGTGTATCTCACGCTCAATGGCGAAGAGTATGATTATGCAAATCTCACGCTTGTGGGAGAAGGAATGTCAACAGGGCTAAATAATGATGGTGAAAAGGTGTTCTTTATAGAGGCCACGCCGGGAGAAGTCAATTCTGAAATATATGCAGCTGTCAAGCCTATAGATATTATGAGCGAAGATGCATTCTTGCGAATAAATGAAGTAATGCTCGATAACGAAAATTGTCTTGTCGATAATGACGGAGATCGCAGTGCATGGGCCGAATTGTACAACAGCTCATCTCAAACGGTAAAACTTAACCGCTATTTTCTGTCAGACGATGCAAATGATATGCTTAAATGGCGTTTGCCCGATATTGAGCTTGAAGGCGGCGCATATACAATAA
Organism: Clostridia bacterium; assembly: GCA_017435185.1. GTDB lineage: Bacteria > Bacillota > Clostridia > Christensenellales > CAG-138 > RGIG3096. Next base: position 8,399 of record JAFSFN010000189.1, read on the forward strand.
TATATCTTTCGGGTAAGGATAAAGAAATGCATACTTCGTTCCGAGTGAGTGACGGAGAGCCTGTAATACTTACGGATTTTTCGCAATTTGAACAACAGACTGTTATGTTTGCGGATGAGAGTCGATTACCTAATATTTCATACGGTGAGCAGAACGGAAAGTGGCTCTTTTTCTCAAAGGCAACACCGGGAAAAGAAAATAATACCCACGGCAGTGAAAGCATCTCAAATGCTGATAAATTGGACAGGAACAATGTGTTCATAAGCGAGGTCAGTGCAGCAAAAGCCGCAAGAAGCACAGAAAAAGACTGGATAG
>JAFSFN010000024.1 GCA_017435185.1 Clostridia bacterium
AAATGAACGCTATGTTTATATTGCTTCTGCAATGAAAGGCTGTCATAAGAGTAAGAATAAGGGTAAGCTCTCAATATCGGATAAGATAGATAAAATAGTTACCAACCGATTTTTTGCGCTGCCCATATTTGCGCTTGTTATGTTCCTGGTTTACTATATATCGGTATCAACAGTGGGTACATGGGTCACCGACTGGGCGAATGACGGCGTGTTTGGCGAAGGCTGGAGCCTGTTTGGCTTACAGATACCCGGTATCCCCGTTCTTGTTGAGAACCTGCTTACAAGTGTTAACTGTGCCCCTTGGCTTTCATCACTCATACTTGATGGCATCGTGGGCGGCGTAGGTGCGGTATTAGGCTTTGTTCCCCAGATACTTGTCTTGTTCCTCATGCTGGCATTCCTTGAAGGCTGCGGCTACATGGCTCGTATTGCCTTTGTTATGGATCGCATATTCCGCAAGTTCGGTCTTTCGGGCAAATCTTTCATTCCCATGCTTGTCGGCACAGGCTGTGGTGTTCCGGGCGTCATGGCATCGAGAACCATTGAAAATGAACGTGACAGGCGAATGACGATAATGATCACAACATTCATTCCCTGCGGTGCAAAATTACCCATAATTGCTCTGATAGCAGGCGCAATGTTCGGCGGCGCATGGTGGGTAGCACCCAGCGCATATTTTATAGGTATTTTCGCAATAGTTGTTTCGGGAATAATGCTCAAGAAAACGAAACTTTTTGCAGGCGATGTAGCTCCCTTTGTCATGGAACTTCCTGCATACCATTGGCCCACGCTCGGCAATCTGCTTCGTTCGATGTGGGAAAGAGGCTGGTCGTTCATAAAGAAAGCAGGAAGTATCATATTGCTTTCAACTATATTTATCTGGTTTGCTTCGAGCTTCGGTTTTGTTGACGGCAAGTTTGGCATGGTTGAAATGAGCGACAGTATACTTGCGGTAATAGGCAACGCAATGGCATTCATATTCGCTCCCCTTGGCTTTGGCACATGGGAGGCAGCTGTTGCAACTGTAACAGGTCTCATAGCCAAAGAGAATGTTGTCGGTACATTCGGTGTGCTGTTCGGTTTTGCGGAAGTGGCAGAGGACGGCATGGAGATATGGTCAAATCTCCAAACAATGCTCTCGCCGCTTGCAGGCTATTCATTCCTTGTGTTCAATCTCCTTTGTGCTCCCTGTTTTGCGGCAATAGGCGCTATAAAGCGTGAGATGAACAATTCAAAGTGGACCTGGTTTGCGATTCTTTATCAGTGCGGTCTTGCCTATATTGCCTCGCTAATAATCTTCCAGATAGGTTCACTCTTTGCAGGAAATGCAAACCCTATAGGCGTTACTGCGGCATTTATAGCACTTGCGTTCATGGTATACATGGTGGCGCGCCGAAGTGTAAATGATATAAAAAGCAAGCGCACGCTTAAAATGTAATCGCTTGTAAAATAAAGGAGGTATTTACTGTGAATTGGTTAAGTGAAAATATCGGTACGATAGTTGTGCTTTTAATAGTTGCGGCGACAGTAGTAACCGTTATAATCAATATGGTAAAAAAGAAAAAGAAAGGCGGTTGCTCATGCGGCTGTTCCTCCTGCCCGATGGGTCAAAAATGCCCATCGCACAAAAACAAATAACTTCAGCTTCAAAAATACGCAGAAAACGCACTGTAATAATAAACAGCGCGTTTTTCGCGGGGCTCTGCCCCACACCCCGGTCGCTTTTGAAAAAAGCGACGGAAAACCAATAAATCAATAAAAAGCAAGGCAAATAATTGCCTTGCTTTTTATTACTTGGTTATTTTTATTATTCTCTCCATTGTTTTTGACGACTTTATTAAGTTTCGCACAAGAACTCGTTCTTGAGCGAGTTTTCTCATGAGCGGCTTGTGCTTTCAGCATGGCCGTTCGCCCATGATAGGTCAGAATTGCCAAAGGCAATTACTTCCACGCATTCGCCGCACAGGTCGCAAACGCTATTGCGCTACCGCTTTCGCTCAAGAGGCAAGTCCTCTTGAGCGAGGATTGCATGAGCGAACTATGCTTTCAGCATGGCCGTTCGCCCA
>JAFSFN010000190.1 GCA_017435185.1 Clostridia bacterium
GAACTCTCCGAGGAGCTCATTGTGGAAAGCTCTTGATGTGAGAGTTACGTTGTCAAGCTGTTCTCTTGCTGCCGCCACTATCTCGGGATGTCTGTGTCCGAAATTGAGCGCGCTGTATGCACTGAGCATATCATAATACTTGTTGCCTTCAGGGTCAGTTGCGATAGCGCCGTCGGCATATGAAATAACAACATTTTTCGGTGCGTAGTTCTGCGCACCGTATTTATTGGTTTTTTCGATGATTTCTTTTGATGAAGCCATGTCTGTTCCTCCAAGGGTAGTACATATTTGATTTAATTATATATTATTTTGCCCCATTTTACAATGAACACAGCGGTATTTTTAATGTTCTTAAAACATTAACAAATGAGAAGTTTGGCTTATTGTATAATACAAAGTGGTATAATGACTGTTTTTATGAGGTGAAACATGGCTTCAAACAATAAAAAAACTCTGGTGAAAAAGTCGTCCAAAAAGACTGTACCCAAGAAAAAGGAAACCAAGAAGGAAGCGTTGCTTCGGGCACAGAGTAAACGTGAGATACTGGGCGTGTTTTTGGTTGCGCTCGGTCTGTTTTTGTGCGTAAGTCTTTACTCCGATGCCGTAGGCGTTGTGGGTGAGGCACTCAAAAACTGCTTTTTCGGCATATTCGGCATAGCGGGCTATGCCGCCCCAATAGCACTTATAGCGGCGGGTATACTCGTTATAATCAGGTCGGAAAAAGAAGTCCGTCCGGCAATACTCGTGTTGTCGGTGCTTGGCGTATTGTCAGTGCTTTCGGTATTGCATATAATCATGCGTCCCTATTCGGCACAGAGCGGTGTTGCTGTTATAGAGTATTATGGTGATGCGTATATGTTCGGCACACTTTCCCATATGGGCGGAGGAATAATGGGTTCGCTTCTTGCATATCCGGCTCAGGTTTTTGTGGGCGAGGTCGGTTCGTACATATTCTTTACCGCAATCATTATAGCCGTATTACTTGCTGTAACAAAACTTTCGATACATGACACAGCCGCCAAGGTTTCGACAAAGATAAAGTCACATGTTGAGACTGCTGTACAGGCGCAGGCGGAAAGAAGAAGCAATCTTTACACTGAAACACTCGGCAAGGAAGAAAAGAATGCTACTCGCGTGTTGAAGCAGAAAGAGAAGAAATCGCTTCTCAGGCGCAAAAAACAGCAAGCGCCCATGCAGGCACAAGTTAAAAACGGAGAGCTTGAGCTCATGCCTACGAGTGGAAAGATAGAACGCAAGAAAGAAACTCAAAGCACCGTTAAAGAAGATACCTATTATCCCACGCCCACAAAGGGTAAACTCGAAAAACGCAATGAATCTCTTGAAAGAGGCCCTGCACCGCTCCTTTTTGGTGAAGAACAGAGCAAGTTTGTCGGAAACAGTGCGGTAAGCGAGAATGTTGAGGTTGAAGAAGAAAATCCGATATATACAGAAGATGAACAAGCACCGGTGATAAGTTTTGCGCCCGAATTTACGCTTCCCGATGATGAAGATGAAGCACCGTGGAGCCTTGATGAAGAACAAACAACGGTGCAAATGCCCATCTGTCAGACGGAAGAACCCGTAATAAAGAAAAGTACAAGAATAGATACCGAAAAGGCTTTAGTTGAAACGCAGGCTGAAATAGAAAGTCAGACAGAGTACAAATATGAAAGACCGCCTTTCAGCCTTATGAAAGCTCCTGATAAAACGAAGCAGAGCATAGCTGAATCACCAAATGAAAGAGCAAAACTTTTGGAACGCACATTTGCGAGCTTCAACATACAGGCAAAGGTCACGAATGTTACCGTAGGTCCTGTCATAACAAGGTTTGAACTTCAGCCTGCACAGGGTGTGAGAGTAAATAAGATAACAACGCTTTCAAATGATATCGCACTCTCGCTTGCAGCTTCACGAGTAAGAATAGAAGCGCCCATACCCGGCAAGGCGGCGATAGGAATTGAAGTTCCCAATAAGTCAACGGCAATGGTATATCTGCGTGAGATAGTAGAGAATGAAGACTTTCTCGCTTCTCGCTCACCCATAACATTTGCACTGGGCAAGGATATTGCAGGCAAGGCCGTTTTTGCGGACCTTGACAAGATGCCCCATCTGCTTATTGCGGGCTCAACGGGAAGCGGTAAGAGCGTATGTATCAATGACATAATTATCAGTATGGCATATAAAGCGACACCCGATGAGGTGCGAATGATACTTGTTGACCCCAAGGTGGTCGAGCTCAAGATGTTCTCAACCATGCCGCATCTGCTCCTGCCCGTAGTTACAGACCCGAAAAAGGCGGCAGGCGCATTGAAATGGGCTGTTATGGAGATGGAACAGCGATATCAGAAAATGTCACAGCTCAATGCGCGTGACCTTGCAAGATACAATACGCTTGTTGAAAATCCCGAGGACAAGCTGCCAAAGATAGTTATAGTCATAGACGAACTTGCCGACCTTATGATGGTTGCCGCAAAAGATGTCGAAGAATCAATATGCCGCATAGCGCAGCTCGGCAGAGCAAGCGGTATACACCTGATAGTTGCCACACAGCGTCCCTCGACCGATGTTATCACGGGTCTTATAAAGGCAAATATACCGTCGAGAATTGCTTTTATGGTATCGTCGGCAATAGACTCGAGAGTTATACTTGACTGCAACGGTGCAGAAAAACTCTTGGGCAGGGGCGATATGCTCTTCCATGCAAACGGAGCAAACAAGCCGACAAGAGTGCAGTGCGCATTTATAGGTGATGAAGAAGTTGAGAGCATAATGGACTTCTTTGGGCAGAATCCGACAGGCAAGAAGGAAATGCTCGATGAAACGAGTGTCATAAGCGCATCTTC
>JAFSFN010000191.1 GCA_017435185.1 Clostridia bacterium
AACAGCGGAACGATTATTCCCGAGAATGCTATGCCCAAAACACTGAGAACAAGCGCTATAAGCCCTGCTACAGTAAGTGCTTTTGAGGCAAATTTATCGCTTTCAATATCATTTTCCTGAACACTCTTGCTTACATATATGGATAAAAACGCCGCTGACAGACTGTTACATATAGCAGGAAAAAGCATCTTGGGCATATTCTGCGCCAAAAAATATGCGTCCGTTGCATTGTTTGAACCGTAATATGCCGCAATAAGCGCTTCCCTCACAAAACCGAATATCTTGCTCGCAATCGTGAATATAGAAACGCCTATGGTTGCTTTAAGCAAATTACCGGCACTTTTATTGCTCATATATTACCAAACTCCTTAACTTCATCATTTGAATCGTTTTCAAGTGCTTCCCGTTGTTTAACAACATGGTTATAGTAAAAATGCGGCAGTACCAATGCAAACAAACTGCAAACAACACTGTTTGCGGCGGAAGCGATTGGCATTATTGTTTCTGTCATTGCCGCAACAAAAGCATATGCTATGAATGTTGACAGGAAGAATATGCCATAGTTCCTGTCATACTTGATTATTACAGATATCTTCTTCAATGTCTTAACATACAAGGCAATGAAGAATATCATCATTGCAATACCGCCCGAAATCAGGATATTAACATATGTATTATGCGGCAGCAACTGATTATCCGAATGACCGCCGAAAAGCACATTACCTTCTATATATTGTCCGAGCAGATAATCCCATCTTTCAACACGGCCGGTTGAACCTGTTTCCGGTCGGATTATCATGTCGAGTACAAACTTATATCCGCCTGTCAGATACAGCACAAGTACCGTCAACAAAAGCAACGATATCAATATCACAAAGCGACGAGCAATCTGGTGCTTTTCTTTAAGCACAAAGAAAAGCATTATAAAAACCGAAGCCGCAAGCAAAGAAGTTCTTGAGAATGTACAGAAAAGACTGTATCCCGTGATTATCATTACAAACCAGTACCAGCGTTTTTGCTTCTTTGTGGGAGAATTTGCAAGTCTGAACACCGTGATTATCACGCCAAAGAGCAAAAACAAACCGAATGTATTTCGGCTCGAAAAATATGAGCGCATGACCATTTCGTATGAATTGGTTATCGCAAATACATTGAACATAGAATTGCCGTACTTGACAAAATTGTATCCGCAGGCATACATCATGAACAAGTCGTATAAAAATGCTATTCGATAAAAACCTTTGTCGCTGAGAGTTTCATAGTTCATCAGACCGTAGAACAGCAGATAATACGAGAATGATGTCATTATGTTAACGGCCGACGATATCGTTATTGCCTGCTGTCCCACAAGATAGTCGGAGACTATCTGCAATAAACAAAACAAGACTGCCAAAAACACTTCACCGATTTTCGACCTTGTTCTCTTTTTAAGCAGAATTACTATAACAACAAGCAAGAATCCCAAATACAAGCCTGCCTTGAACACGATACCTATTGTGGACTGATCGTCTCGCCTTGTCGCAAAAAGCATCTGCGGAAGCAACGAAACAAAGAGCCATGCAAAAAGTATATTTGCCAAAGGCTCGCCGGTCTTTTTCTTGTTATTGAGTTCTGCGCCCAAGTAGTTCATTTATTCTCTTGCAAACATTCCTTCATTATGCCGTCATACTGCTCAACAAACACATCCCACGAGAAGCGTGTCGTGCTTGACGGGCATCTTGCGCTCATTTCGTCATAGTTGTTGATTATTTTTTCTATTGCTTCATTAAGACCGTCAATATCAAGAACCGACACTGCATAGCCTATCTCGCCCTCTTTGAACCAACCGTCAAAGCCCTGACCCTTTGTATAAACAACGGGCAGGCCCTGGGACATTGCTTCGGCATACGCAAGTCCAAATGTTTCAACATGGGAAAGCATGACGAAAATATCCATATCACGATAGAGCTCTTTAAGCCCTTCTTTTGTCATGTGAGAATGATATTTCACAAACGGGTATTTCATCACGGCTTTATATATTGGTTTTGATTCGACCTTGCCAACGATATGATATTCAATATCGTAGCCCTTTTCGGCCAGCTTGGCCAACGCCTTGCAGACCGTTATTTGGTTTTTGTTGTAGCACACCTTTGAAGCCGTAACTACCCTCAGCTTCTTTTCAGGCGCCTTTCTTTTTCCGACAAACATATTCTCATGCCAGAAGTTGTCGATTCCGTTGGGAATAACAAGCGTCTTTTTTTCAAGCTCAGCTTTCATTTTCTCGGGAATATATTTGCTGAAAAGCTCTTTTTTCAGTGCGTCTGCAATGATTATGACACGTTCTGCATTCTGCAATATTTCAAGCCCGAGTGAACGCAAATGCGGCATGCGCCTGAAAAAAGTGTTTATATCCGTAATACGAACAGCTGTTATATACGGATAGCCATACTCCTTTTTTAGCTGCATAGCTATATATCCGTTTGAAAAAAGCGAGTGCGAATGGACAATATCAAAGTTTCCGTCTTTGAAGCGTTTCTTTGCATCAGCCAATATTTTTTTATGCTTCAGATGGAAAAGGATACGGTCATACTTGCCGTGATTTTTTGAAATAACGGCATATTCGGGACGAGAAACCGACGAACCGACAGGCACCGGAATATAGGCGGTGATATCATCACCCCTTGCGGCCTGTCTGTCGTACATCTGCGTGTACATATCATTCGTAGCATAATACGAGTTTATATGCAGTATCTTCATTGCACTCTCCGAAAAATCAGCAAGATGATTATAATCTCCAGTATGCATAGCCACGCTTGTCAAGCTCTGACTTGTCAAGAACTGCTTTTACATCAACTATTACCTTTTCACAAGCAGGAACATTCTTAAACATTGAGTCTATCTGCTCCCATGTGAGTGCCTTAAAACTGTTATGTGCTACTGCAAATACCACGCAGTCAGCTTCACTGACCGACTCAAGCGAGGCAAGACGCACACCATATTCTCTGTATGCATCATCGCCGTCTGCCTCTGTATCAACAACAACAGGCTCTATTCCGTATTCTCTGAGTCTGTTTATTATATCCTCGACCTTTGAATTTCTCATGTCGGGGCAATTTTCTTTGAATGTGATACCGAGTATTACGACCTTTGCGCCCTTGACGACCTTACCCGCAAGAACAAGCTGTTTTATGATATTATCCGCAACAAAAGCGCCCATGCCGTCATTTATTTTTCTGCCCGAAAGCACAATTTGACTGTGATAACCGAGCTTTTCCGCTTCGGAAATGAAATAATATGGGTCTACGCCTATACAGTGACCGCCTACAAGGCCGGGATAGAAGCGCAATGCGTTCCATTTTGTGTTCATTGCCTCAACAACTTCTGTGGTATCAATACCCATGCGGTCAAAAACCATTGCAAGTTCATTCATGAAAGCTATATTGATATCTCTCTGGCTGTTTTCAACGACCTTTGCGGCTTCGGCAACCTTTATGCAGGAAGCTCTGTGAACGCCGACTTCAACAACGAGTTCATATACTTTAGCTATCTGTTCAAGTGAGTCTGCATCCATGCCCGAAACTATTTTTGTTATATTTTCGAGTCTGTGTACTTTGTCACCCGGATTGATACGCTCGGGAGAATAACCTATTTTGAAATCTTTGCCGCAGACAAGGCCCGATTCTTTTTCAATGATGGGTATGCATATGTCCTCTGTAACACCGGGATATACCGTTGATTCGTATACAACGATAGAACCTTTAGTCAGGTTTCTTCCGACGATTTTGCTTGCGCCCTCTACGGGAGCCAGGTCAGGTGTTTTGTCCTGATTTACAGGTGTGGGAACTGCTACAACGAAGAACTTTGCTTCCTTGAGCTTTTCTTCATCACTTGTAAATTCAACGGTCGATGTC
>JAFSFN010000192.1 GCA_017435185.1 Clostridia bacterium
GATGAAGGAAAAAGGCGTATTGTCGCTTCGCTGTCTTGATTTCCCCATTGTGAGAAACGGTGCGGGTCTTGGCGGAAAACCCGTTGGTACCGGAGCCTATCAGGTGGAGACATATTCCAACGATAAAGTCGTTCTCGCAGCAAACGAAAATTGGTGGAAACAGCGTCCGTATATAGACCGTGTAGAGTTTGAGGCAAGGGACAGCAACGAAACGGCACTTGCTTCTTTTGCAGCAGGCCAGTTCAATATGGTGCCGACTTCCGCAATAACCGCAGGCCGATACAGGCAGGAGGGTGTCAGCGAGGTACTTGATGTCATGACGCAGGACATGGAAGTCCTCATAGTAAATCATGACAATTATATACTTCGTGATGTCAGAATAAGACAGGCTGTTGCCTATATGATAGACCGAAGCGAGATAATATCAAATGTATGCATGAACAGGGCGCAGGCGTGTGATGTGCCTATCGCTCCCGATTCATGGTTTTATGACAGCAAGTCAAAGGTTTATGACCACAGTCTGAACAAGGCAATGAGCCTGCTTGAAGAAGCGGGATATACTGACGCTGACGAAAACGGCGTGCTTGAGAAAAACGGCATTGAACTTGAACTTAATATACTTGTCTGCGAATCGGCAGACGGAACAAGGGGCGAAGCGGCAAGAGAGATTGCAAAACAGTTAACCGACGCAGGAATAAAAGCGCAAGTAGTTATAGCGGCATATTCGATGAACGACGGCGGTGAATTTATGAGCAAGCTCAAAAACGGAGAGTTCGATCTTGCGCTTGTGGGCTTCAATATGTCTCGTGACTGTGACCTTTCGCCGTATCTTGACGAGATGGGCGAGTGTAATTACGGCGGTTATCACGGCAGTGAGCTTGCAGAGCTTGCGCACGCTATGTATACTGCATCTGATGAAGCGTCGCTTCGTGAGAGCGCAAGTGCGTTTCAAAGCAAATTTGTCTCACAGCTTCCGTTCATAGTGCTGTATTTCAGGCTCAACAGCATTGTATGCTCGGCAGATATAAGAGATATTGGTGCAGTGCGTGAACCTGATATAATGCGCAATGCTGAAAAATGGTATATAGCGGAAAGTGAGCAAAACGGAGCAGAATAATGATTGAAATTATAATTGCGGCAATAGTATTATTGCTCGACCAAGCATCTAAGATAATATGCGAAGCATGGCTGACAACATTGCCCATGAACACATATTCTGTTATTAAAGGCGTGTTCAGTCTTACATATGTACAGAATACGGGTGCGTCGTTCGGTATGCTTGCAGGGCAGAGCGTGTTTTTTATAATCATAACGAGCATTGCGTGTGCTTTGATGGTATGGTTTTTGATAAAAGAACATAAGAATCTGCATAAAATGATGCGCATATCCGTTGCACTGATGCTCTCGGGTGCGGTCGGAAATCTTATCGACAGAGTTTTACTGGGCTATGTGCGTGACATGATAGAGCCGACTTTTATAAATTTTGCAGTATTCAACATAGCGGACTGCGCAGTGTGCATAGGCGTGGCGCTCCTTGCGCTTGATGTTTTGTTCCTAAAAAAGGGCAGGGAATATGCGGACGACCTTGAAAAAAGGCTGGATGCAAGAAAAAAGAAGGATAAAAGCCATGCCGGAGAATGAAGTTATAATTGTTTATGCCGATAAAAAGGGTGAGCGACTTGATGTGTTCGTTGCGGCAGTTACCGGCGAAACACGCAGTGCCGCACAGCGAATGATAGACAGTGGGCTCGTTCTTGTGTGCAAAAAGGCAGGCAAGTCAAATACAAAGCTCAAGGCAGGCGATGAAGTTGAGATAACTCTGATTCCTCCCTGCGAAGTGGAACTCAAGGCAGAGGATATACCGCTTGACATAGTTTATGAGGATCCCGACATAATAGTTGTAAACAAGAGAAAGGGTATGGTTGTGCATATAGCACCGGGGCATGAATCGGGAACGCTTGTTAATGCACTGATGTACCATGTTAAAGACCTTTCGGGTATAGGAGGAGAACTCAGACCGGGTATCGTTCACCGTATAGACAAGCTCACAAGCGGCCTAATAGTTGTTGCGAAGAATGATGCGGCGCACCGTTCGCTTGCAGAACAGATAAAGGAGCACAGTGCAAAACGCACATATATGGCAATAGTGGACGGAAACATAAAAGAGGACAGCGGAACTGTCAATGCGGCAATTGGCCGTGATGTTAACGACAGAAAGAAAATGGCTGTAACGAGCGAGAGCATGGGCAGAAATGCGATTACGCACTATAAAGTGGTCGAACGCTACGGCGAGTATACATTGCTCGAACTTAAACTTGAGACGGGGCGCACACATCAGATAAGAGTGCATATGGCACACATAAAACATCCTGTTACGGGCGACACAGTCTATGGCAGAAAAAAAGGATTTGCATCATTCCTCGACGGACAGGCGCTTCATGCGTGCAAGCTGGAACTTTCTCATCCGAGAACAGGTGAGAGAATGGAATTCTTTGCTCCTCTACCCGACTGGTTTGTAAAAGTGCAGGAACATATAAAAAGACGAAGCAATACACACTCGTGATTGCAAAAGAATGTGAAGTTTGCTTGTTTTGTTTGCATTTTGTGTGATACTGTGATACACTATTGCACGATGTAGATTAACGTTATTTCGGAGGAAGTAGAAAATGAAAAAGATAATTGCATTGTCACTCAGTGTTTTGCTCGTTTTGGCATGTTTTGTCGGTTGCGATAGCAACAAGTCCAACAACAACAAGATCCAGAACAAAATGAACAGTTGCGTTGAAACGATTGCCGAGCTCAAGACATTCGCGGAAGAGAACAAACTCGACACAGCAGATTTTAACAGCTCCATCGAAGAAGTAGAAGCACAGCTCGCAGAAGTTCAGAGTGTTATAGATGTTATAGTCAGCGAAGAGAACGGCTTTAGTGATGAAGAAACAGAGAAGATAGTTGCAAGCATCGATGCTATACAGGATATGCTCGATGCACAGATGGATGCAATGGAAGCAGAGCTTGAAGGCGGCGAAGAAACAACAGCTCCCGAAGCAACTGTTGAAGCAACTGCAGAGGTTGAAGCAACTGCAGAGGTTGAAGCAACTGCAGAAGCAGAAGCAAGCGCAGAACCTGCAAACAACTGAAAATTAACTTAATTAAAAAGCAAGTTTGATACCGCATACCAAAAGGTGTGCGGTGTTTTTTTGTAAAAAAAGGTTTTATAAAACGGCAGTGTAGGTCAAATAATCAATTCCTTTTCAGGCAATATTACTGTTGAGGAGATGATAACCATTCATATTGCGGCAATAATATCGCTATGCGTAATAATAATGTCAGCTTTCGGAGTGCTTGAAATCACGGCTAAACGGACGCAAATAAGTGCGTTTGAACTGGCTTTTGCAGGCATTATAATGCTTGTTTTGAGCAACTTTTCAATATTCATAATACCCGAGCTTAAAATAAATGCCGCTGCGCTGTGTTTGCCGCTTTATTTTATGGTCGTTTCCGTATCAAAGAATGAAAATGATAAGGTTGGAGGAATAACCTTTCTTATACTTTTTTCGCTTCTGACAGGCATAGTCGGCTCTGCCGCACATGATCAATACAGGACATTGGCGGTAGGAGTATGCTGTTCCGTTTCGGGTGTTGTGTTCAGGAAAACACCTGCTTTTGCACTGATGATAGCGGCACTTTTGCCGGTTTCTTCATCGGTTTTCGGTGCAATGACAGAATTTATAAGATATTCCTACGCCTCGTGCGATCTTTCATCAAACGCACTGCTTGACACGCAGGCAATTTCATGCCTTTTAAGCGGTGCTGTTCTGTCAATGGTAATAAATAAATCCAAGGTCATAAAAGCGTAACTTGTCTCATACATTTTACTGTGTAGGAGGACATGCACAGTGAAATGGAAGCAGGAACTTTTTGAATATTTCCCTCAAACAATACGCAAAGCTCTCGATACCGTTAAATATGGTGAGAGCCTTAATGAGATACGCCTGAGAGTGAACAGGCCGATACAGCTTGTGTATTCGCAAAGTGAAGAATTGCTCGATTATGTTGTGAGTATAGCAGATTGCAAACTGCTTCTGGGCCTTCTGTGTGAACATTCGGTATATTCGCATGAGGACGACCTTAACAACTGTTTCGTAACTTTACCCAACGGCTGCAGAGTGGGAGTGTGCGGCAGATTTTTGTGTGAGGGCGGAAGCATTAAAAACATAGTTGAGGCTTCATTCTTCAATTTCAGAATCGCCCGACAATGCATTGGTGCCGCCGATGATGCAATGCGGTATATATCAAAAAACGGAAGAATAGCTTCGACGCTGATAATATCGGCACCGGGCGGCGGCAAAACTACGCTTTTGCGTGATGCGGCAAGAAACATAGCTTCGGGTAAATACGGTAAAAAAGTTTGTATAGCCGATGAAAGAAGTGAGATAGCCGCCTCAAGACATGGCATACCGTCGCTTGATGTGGGCGAACGCACCGATGTGTTGGATGCTTGCCCTAAAGCTGAAGCTATGCGGCTTATGATAAGAACGATGTCGCCTGATGTGATAATAACCGACGAAATAGGCACTTTGGCAGATGCACTTGCAGTAATGGATGCCGCCTCGTGCGGCGTGAGCGTGATTGCATCGGCGCATGCTCAAAGCCTGAGTGAACTTAAACAAAGGCCCTTTATGCGTGAACTTGCTGACAGCGGCGTTTTTGAAAACATACTCTTGCTTTGCCGTGAAGCGGGCAGAATATTGGTAAGGCGGGCAGCATAACATGAGATTTTTACTTGCTTTTTTTACTGCTGTTTTATGTGCTGTTTTTGGGCTTCGAAAAGCAAAAGCACTTACTGCCAGAACGAAACTGCTCGGCTTTCTTGCCGATGATATAAATGGATTGATAAATTCAATGGAATATTCAAGAGCACCGGTGCTCAAACTTATTTCTTCGCTCACGCCATGCCGTGCCGAGAGCTTTTGGCGGATGCTCGAGGAAAACATATCCGAACATGAAGAACTCCATGATGCATACAAAAAAACAATGGCACAGCTTAAAAGTGAAAAAACAGGATTTGAAAAACTGCATGAAGACGACTTGGTTGTTTTGGACGAATTTTTCAGTTTGCTCGGCAAAGGCAGTATGGAGAATGAACGAAGGAACGCGCGCGGTATACTCTCTCGTCTTGAAACGCTTGAAAAAGATGCAAGGCAGGCACAGGAGAAGGGCGGCAAGCTGTATTCATCACTCGGAATACTCTCAGGACTTGCGTTTGCAATAATAATACTGTAGATGAGGTGACTGCATTGAGTATAGATATAGTGTTCAAAATTGCGGGAATAGGCGTTTTGGTAGCGGTGATATGCCAGCTCTTAAAGCAGACGGGGCGTGACGATATGGCGATGCTCACGGCGCTTGCAGGGCTGATAATAACACTTACGATGATA
>JAFSFN010000193.1 GCA_017435185.1 Clostridia bacterium
AACCGTTGGCTCGCAAATTCTTTTGTCTGTAGCATTCTCACTTATGTTCCATTTTGGCATTATTCCGCAGATAATCGGAACAGTCACTTTGGCAATGGTTCTTTGCCTTTTGATAAATTTTGTTTTTCTGTTTGTTTGCCTCAAGGGATACCTCTTGTCAGTCGGCAATTTGAAAAAGTATTTTACAGTGAACCTTACTGTCGTCGCAATTCTTGCATTGCTTAGCATCTCATTTGCGGCACTCGACATTGAACCGCTGTTCACATGGCTTTTCTTCCCTTTTAAAGTGTTCACCATTAAGCTGTCAACCATAAAAGTTGTTTCAGCAACAGTAATAAGCTTTTTATATTTTGCTTTTACTGCATTAATGCCGTTTTTTGTGAGAATCCCACCGGATTTCGATAAATAAAAAAATCGTCCGAAAGGGCGATTTTTTTATTTACATGAAACAGCGTCTTTATAAAATGCATCAAGCTCTTCTTTGGTTGAGAAAGTAGCGACATACATTTGGTTGCCCATTGCACCTGCAAGTGCATCCGGGATGCGGTCGACCATCTTCATATTGGCATTGTACTTATCCATAAGCTCCTCGTGGCTGAGTACGAAATCCTTGCCGTCACGACGCCCTGCAAATGCACAGTAATAATGCTCGCCCTCAGGATACATAGTGCTGTTGTACGCTATCATATCTGCCCAGATCTTATAAACATTTGTGGAATTGGCAAAGTTCATCATATCGGGGGTAAAACCGCCACAAGGACGCATATTTACTTCAAGTGCTACAACATCGCCGCGCTTTCCAAGCCCCTCCTGATCCTCAGTAAGACGGAAAAACTCAAAATGAACAAAACGACTCTTTACACCAAAGCTCTTTACGGTCTTTCTTCCCGCCTCGCGGGTATCGTCAGGCAGATCTTTGAGAATATAGTAGATGCTGTTATCATTGTTGTTTACAATATCCATAATTGAGTCAACAGTGATATTTCCTGTTTCGAAAATGGGGTTGCCCTCAGAGTCGATAATTGCATCGTAAGAGTTTACCTGAGCATTAACGAATTCCTCCATTATATAGGGAACATCCTTGGGATAGCTTTCAAAGAAAGCAACGAGCTCTGCATCATTTGTCAGTTTGTATGTAGCGGCTGCACCAACGCCGTTGTCAGGCTTGACAACAACAGGAAAGCCGACTTTTTTAATAAAGGAACGGCATCCGGCAAGAGTCTTTACCATATAGTATCTTGCAACCGGAATACCAACCTTTTCATAGTAATGCTTCATCTTTGACTTATGCTTAATGCGCTCCATGTCGCTGACCTGAAAACCGCTCTGGATATTAAAGTCAGTACGGAGTGCGGCATCTTTCTCAAGCCAGTACTCGTTGTTGGATTCAAGCCAGTCGATGCGACCATACTTGTGTGTGAAGAATGCAACTGCACGATAAACCTCGTCATAGTTCTCAAGACTTGAAACCTTGTAGTAATCGTTGAGACTTGCCTGAAGCTCGGGCTTAAGCTCTTCAAACGGAGCATCGCCGATGCCAAGCACATTCATACCGTTGTTCTTGAGTTCTTTGCAGAACTGCCAATAGTTTGTCGGAAAGTTCGGTGAAATAAAGATAAAGTTTTTCATGATATATCTCTTTTCTTAGTATAATAGTTTCGGAACAAAATAGCTGACCTGCTTATGCCACCAAGGCCAATCATGATTAACATCACTGCCCCACACATCAACCCAGATACCGATGCCTTTCTGCTCAAAAAGCTCTTTTAGGCGAAGAGTGGTTTCGGTCA
>JAFSFN010000194.1 GCA_017435185.1 Clostridia bacterium
CGGGAATCCTGAAACTTAACTGCGCCCGGAGAAAGTCTTGTCAAAACGCTTTCGGACAGGGGTTCGACTCCCCTCGCCTCCACCAAGAAAAACGACAAGTTTCGACAGAAACTTGTCGTTTTTCAATGAAGCGTTCCCTTCGGGAACATGGTGTCGCTACGCTAATGATGTCACTTTGTTAATGATGTGTTGCTTCGCAACATGTAGGAACGCTTCGCATCATAAATGAGCGAAGCGAATTTACATCATATTGCGCACAGCGTAATGCATCATATCGACGAAGTCGATGCATCATTTTCTGTAAGAGTTCGAATTCATACGAAAAATCGTTAAAATATCTTTTTCATAGCTCATAGACAAAAATCGACAGGTTTTAACAGAAGCCTGTCGATTTTACTTTTTGACTATTCATTCATAACTTTTCACTATTCACTAAAAATCAATGTCGATTTTTGGAAAGTAATAAGTAACAGTGAATTGTGAAGAAGTAAAGGTATCCGCTTTGCGGGTGATTTTAATTTATATACGAGAGTTAAATTCATACACAAAAGCGGCAAGTAAACACTTGCCGCTTTGTCAATTCAAATTTCTTAAATCTTCTTTTCGCTGAAGTCTATAACATAATCAAGCATGGCTTCTTTTTCGATGGAGTCGCTGTGGAGCGTTGGCTTTGTGTCAAGACCGCTCAAGTTTTTGGGAATTGGAACATTGGTGAGCGTTTCAAGGTCGCGCATGGCTTTGAAACCATCGGATTCTTTTTTGCCTGTAATGGCAAAGAGGACGTCTGCGGCGAACTTGTAGGGTGAGGCTGTTGAAAGCACAACGCAAAGGTTGTGGCCCGGATTGTTCTTTTTGTATTCAGAGCAAGCATGCATTGCAACTGCTGTATGAGTGTCGAGCAGATAGCCCTTTTCTTCGTACACTGATTTTATTGTTACAAAAGCTGTTTCGTCACAAGCTGCGCAGGCGTAAAATTCGTTTGCTATTGCTGTTTTAAGCTCGTTGTCAACGGTGTATTCGCCTTTTGTTTTCAGGTCTGACATATAGCCTGCTATCTTGTCGGCATCATTGCCTGACATGAGGTAGAGCAGACGCTCAAGATTGCTTGAAACAAGGATATCCATTGACGGAGAAGCTGTTTTATAGAATGTGCGGTTTCTGTTGTAGCGGCCTGTTTCTATGAACTCGGTGAGAACGTCGTTCTTATTGCTGGCGCATACAAGTGTGCCGACAGGCAAGCCCATGCCCTTTGCAATATAGCCTGCGAGGATATCTCCAAAATTACCTGTGGGCACGACAAAGTCAATTTTGTCGCCCATTGTTATTGTGCCTGCGCGTACAAGGTCAAAATAGCTCTTGTAATAGTAGACTACCTGGGGGGCAAGGCGGCCAATGTTTATTGAGTTGGCACTTGAAAGGCGCACACCCTTGCCGGCGAGCAGTTTGTCCTGCTGAACTTTGCTGAAGATTTCTTTAACACCTGTCTGTGCATCGTCAAAGTTACCCTTGACGGAGCAAACGGTGACATTCTTTCCTTCCTGTGTGAGCATCTGTGCCTGTTGAACTGTGCTTACACCGTCCTTGGGGAAAAATACGGTTATGCGAGTTCCTTCTACATCGGCAAAACCTGCCATTGCGGCTTTGCCGGTATCACCGCTTGTAGCAGTGAGAATGTGTATATCATCTTCAACACCGTTCATGCGTGCACAAGTGGTGACAAGGTGGGGGAGGATTGAAAGTGCCACATCCTTAAATGCTGATGTCGGGCCTCGGAAAAGCTCAAGCACATAATCGTCGCCGACTTTTACAAGAGGAGTAAGGTCACCGGTTTCAAACTTGTCCGTGTAGGCTGCGCTTACGAGGTCTGCCATCTTTTCTTTGGGAATATCGAAAATAAGGGAGCTGAGGATCTCGGTGTACAGCTCAAAAGTTGTCATACCGCAAAGTTCGTTAAGCGAGGGTGCTAACGGGTATTCATCGAAGATGAAAAGTCCGCCATCGGAAGCAATGCCGTTGAGTACTGCCATTGACGGAGCAGCGGTTATGGATGTGTTGCGGGTACTTGTATATTTCATAAAGCCAAATCTCCCATTTTTTATTGCATTACGATAGTTGATATGATATATTAACTCATGTTATATTTCAAGCTATATTATAGAAAAACGAGGTATGAGTGCATGAAAATCGGGCTTTTGGGATTTGGTGTCGTAGGTTCTGGCGTATACGATATTATTGCAAACGGTACGGCCCTTGAACTTCGTAATATAGAAGTAAAGCGCATCATATCCCTGGTTGTAACACCCGGATTTGAACATCTCATTACGAAAAATATAGATGATATCGTTAATGATGACGAAATAGAGCTTGTTGTTGAGGCAATGGGTGGTCTGCACCCTGCATATGAGTTCGTTATGGCTTGTATCAATGCCGGAAAGCATGTCGTTTCATCGAACAAACATCTGGTATCCAACTACTTTACACAGCTTAATGAGGCTGCTGAGAAAAACAATGTTCAGTTCAGATATACTCCAAGCGCAGGCGGCGGAATACCGTGGCTGTCAACACTCAAGCGTGCTCGAAGAAGCGATGAGATAGAGCAGATTTGGGGCATTGTGAACGGAACAACGAATTATATTCTTGATTCCATGGTCAAAGATGACACTGATTTTTCGGTTGCATTAAAGGAAGCACAGCGATTGGGCTATGCCGAGGCTGATCCTTCGGCTGATATAGACGGTCTTGATACTCAGCGCAAGTGCATAATCTCGGCAAATCTTGCATTTGATGTTGTTATAGATGAAAAAGATGTTCCTGCGTTCGGAATTCGAAATATAACCCACAGTGATGTAAGTTATTTTGAAAAAAACGGTTGGGTATGTAAGCTGTTTGCAAACGCAGGCCGAAATCAGGACGACTCTGTTTACGCATATGTTGTGCCTGTCTTGCTTGATAAGTTTGAAATTGAAGCAGGTGTTGCCTCGAATTATAACTGCATCACATATGTCGGCAAATATGTGGGCAGAAGCAGTTATATAGGTCAGGGCGCAGGCAAATTGCCCACAGGTAATTCCGTTGTTCAAGACATACTCGACACGATATTTGACGATGCAAGCCTGAAAAGAGAATATAAAAAGTCAGCAGTCAACAATGCGATGGTCGCACATCGCTACTATATAAAGACCGACAGCGCTACTCCTGAACTTTCTGAGATAATTGAAAAGGACGAGGGCGACGGAAGGTATATAACCAAGCCTGTAAGCATAGAGTGCATACAGAAAACAGCTGAAGGATTGTTTGAAAAGTGTCCGCAGACATTCATTGCGGAGATAAAATAACGAGAGGATTCAAAATAAATGCTTAAAGTAGCAAAGTTCGGCGGTTCGTCACTTGCCGACAGCAATCAGTTCAAAAAAGTAAAAGATATAATCATGGCTGACGATTCAAGAAGAATCGTAGTCGTTTCCGCTCCCGGAAGAAGGGACAAGACGGACAGCAAGATAACAGACTTGCTCTATCTCTGCCATGCACATCTTAAGTATGGCGTTTCATACAAGCCCACATTTGACATGATAGAAGAGCGCTTCAACTCAATCAAGGAAGGCTGTGGCCTCACTTGTGACCTTGAGCCCGAGTTTGCAAAGATACGTTCGCGCATGAACAAGGATATGTCAATAGACTACCTTGTATCACGCGGCGAATATCTCTCTGCAGTATTGATGGCAAACTATCTCGGATTCCAATTTGTCGATGCAAAAGATGTTATATTCTTTAATTATGACGGTAAAATAGATCTTGAAAAGTCATATCAGGCCATCTCACACAAACTTGAAAAGTATGAGCGTCTTGTTATTCCGGGATTCTACGGTGCATTGCCCAACGGCAAGACAAAGACCATGTCGCGTGGCGGCAGTGATATCAGCGGTTCAATTGCGGCAGCGGCTATTGATGCGACAATTTATGAAAACTGGACTGATGTTTCGGGCATACTTATGGCAGACCCTCGTATAGTTGACGATCCCAAGCCCATCGAGCGTATAACCTACGGTGAACTGCGCGAATTGGCATACATGGGCGCAGATGTTCTTCATGAAGATGCTATTTATCCCGTAAGAGATAAGCAGGTTCCTCTCAATATTCGAAATACAAATATGCCTGAAAACAAGGGCACGCTCATTATGGAATCATTCGATGAAAAGATTCAGAGTGAGGAAGAGAAGAACCGTTTCATAACAGGCATATCGGGCAGGCGTAATTTCAGCATAATCACGGTTTACAAGAACAGAGTTTCGTCCGAGCCTAAGCTCATGCGTGATGTGCTTCTTGTATTGCAGAACTACGATATCAGTATCGAATCCACTCTTGCGGGCGTTGACTGTTTCTCGGTGGTCGTTGCGACAGACAAAGTAAAAGAATATGTGTATGACATCGTTGAAGAGATAAAGCGTGCTTGCGCCCCTGAGGAGGTAAAGGTC
Source organism: Clostridia bacterium (assembly GCA_017435185.1). Lineage (GTDB taxonomy): Bacteria > Bacillota > Clostridia > Christensenellales > CAG-138 > RGIG3096. The sequence goes on from JAFSFN010000194.1 coordinate 4,473, forward strand.
ATAGAAAACATTTCTCTTGTGGCGACTGTAGGCCGTAAGATGATGTTCCGTCCCGGTATTTCGGGCAGAGTGTTCAATGCTCTCGGCAGCAACGATATCAATATCCGCATGATCTCGCAGGGTGCTGATGAAATCAGCATAATCGTAGGAGTTGACAATAAGGACTTTGAAAAGACTATCAAGTTGCTGTATAATAGCTTCGTTATCAAATGATTTGGGGGAATATGAATATGAAAAAGTATAATGTCGCAGTTCTCGGTGCAACGGGTGCCGTTGGCCGTGAAATGCTTAAAGTTTTGGCAGAACGCAATTTTCCGATCAACACGCTCAAGTGCCTTGCAAGCCCAAGAAGTGTTGGCTCAAAGATCAACTTTGCAGGTCAGGAGCTCACGGTAGAGCTTGCCTGTGATGAAGCCTTTGAGGGCATGGACATAGTGCTCGGCGCTGTTGACAACAAGTATGCAAAGCAGTTCGCTCCTGCTATAAAGGCGGCAGGCGCTGTATTTGTAGACAACTCAAGTGCATTCCGTCTTTGTGATGATGTTCCGCTCGTAATTCCTGAGATAAATCCCGAAGACGCATTGAAAAACAACGGCATAATAGCGAACCCCAACTGCTCGACAATTATCGCGCTTGTTGCGGTCAATGCAATAAAGGAGCTTTCGCCCATTAAAACAATAGTTGCTTCAACATATCAGGCAGTGTCGGGAGCAGGCGCAGAAGGTTTGATTGAGCTTGAAAACCAGGCAAAGGCATATGTAAACGGCGGCGAGATGGTAAAGAACGTTTTCCCGTATCAGATAGCGTTCAATCTCATTCCTCAGATTGGCGGCTTTGGCGAGAACGGCTATACTTCCGAAGAAATGAAGATGCAGAACGAAGGTCGCAAGATATTGCATTTGCCCGAACTCAAAGTCAACTGCACTTGCGTTCGTGTTCCGGTAATGCGTTCACACTCAATTTCCATTGCTTTGACGACAGAGAGAAGCATCTCAGTCGAAGAGGCAAAGGCGGCTATCGCTTCCGCAAAGGGCTGTAAGCTCGTTGACGATCCTGAAACAAAGGCATACCCCATGCCCCTTGACACAAGCGACCAGGATTTGGTCTATGTCGGCAGGATTCGCCGTGACCTCACAAATGAGGAATTCGGTTTGACACTTTGGTGCTGCGGCGACCAGGTTCGCAAGGGTGCGGCAACAAATGCGGTACAAATAGCTGAATTGCTTACCAAATAAGTAAAACATATCCGCCCCTTGCAAGTTGTAATGCGAGGGGCTTTTATTCATAATATATAATGGAGAAAAACATGATATACGAGCAGATGAAAACAGCAATAGATGAACTTATCGAAGCCTCAAAAGAGAGGATAAAGCCCTGTGATATACTCGTTATAGGCTGTTCGACAAGTGAGATAAAGGGTGAGTGTATAGGCACTGCTTCGTCCGAGGAAGCCGCAAAGCAGGTAATGGATGCGCTCTTGCCCAAGGTGAAAGAGTACGGCTTATTTCTTGCCGTTCAGTGCTGTGAGCACTTAAACCGTTCCTTGGTGGTTGAAAAGGAATGTATGGAACACTACGGCTTAAATGAAGTTTGGGTTTGCCCTCAGCTTCATGCAGGCGGTGCAATGGCTATGCAGGCAATGTCAAGATTTAAGAACCCTGTCATGGTGGAAGACTTAAAGGCAAAGGCCTCGCTCGGCATCGACATCGGCGGAACTTTTATCGGCATGCACTTGCATCCTGTAGTAGTGCCCATTCATGCCCAAACTCGCAAAATCGGCAGTGCAAACATAACGATGGCGCGCACGCGCCCCAAATATGTCGGCGGCCCCAGAGCGGCATATGATGCGAATATCATGCAGTGA
>JAFSFN010000195.1 GCA_017435185.1 Clostridia bacterium
ATCGGGATACCAGTCGGATTCTTCGTCACAAATATAATGAACAGCCTTTCCACCTGCCAATGTGACACACGCAGTCCAGAGCGGATAATCAGGAGAAGGAATCAAAACCTCATCACCCGAATCAAGCAGAGCGGACATGCACAAATTTATAAGTTCACTTACACCGTTGCCGGTATATATATCATCAATTGTAACATTGGGAATATTCTTTAATTGTGCATACTGCATAATAGCTTTTCTTGCCGAAAAAAGACCCTTAGAATCAGAATATCCCTCACATTCCGTCAACTGTCTCCTCATATCATAAATAACTTCGTCAGGCGTGCGGAAGCCAAACGGTGCAGGATTACCGATGTTCAATTTAAGCACCTGCGTGCCGTCATTTTCCATTCTTGCCGCTTCTTCCACCACAGGACCGCGCACATCGTATAAAACATTATTAAGTTTTTTTGATTTACTAAATGTTCTCATTCCACCATTTATACCTTTCAGCGAACCGCTTGTTTCACTTTCATCGTTACCCAACAAATATTCGGCGTTAACCTCCAGAACGCTTGCCAAAAATTGCAGCATATCTTTTCTGGGAACAGTTTTTCCCGATACATATTGCGAAATCTGACTCTTTCCCAATTTAATTCCTTTTTCTGCTGCCAAACGAACCAAATCTATCTGTTTTATGTTTTTTTGCTTCAGCAACGAACCGAACCTTGCGGCAAAAATTGAACTGTTCATTATAACCTCTTCGTATTTTTGAACTATTATATACTCCCAAGCTATGTTTTTCAACTGTTTTTTAGTTTTAAGCCCCTCTTTTTGCCTTGTTTTTAGCAAAAGTTCATTTTCTTGACATTAACACGGTTTTGAACTTTTGTATAAAACTCTCACTAAATTCAAGTTTGCTGCACTGATAAGCTCAGTAGTTCCATCGCCGTGTTTGTCAATGCTATTATTCAAACAGCCGATATATCTGTCAACGCCTTTTTGCAAAAAATAACGGCAAGGATTTTTCCCTGCCGTTGTGGACTTAAAATGCTGTTTTATAAAGCTCTCCGAAACTAAACTTGTCGAAGTCGTTCGTAACTTATAACTTGCCAAAGGCACTCATAGTTGAGTTTTGCTTCGCAAAGCTCATTCCCACTCCTTTTTCGTATTCTTCTGCCTCGTCTATATGGTCCATATCCTCTAAAATGAGGGCTATTTTTCCATATTTTCTCCATATTATTCTATTTCTCCAAGCTCGTGTTGCAGAAGATGTTGCAAAATTACTTGTGGAATGGTGCCGAGTGGTTATGGCTTTGCCATCCGAATAGTATGCTCGGTTTGCCCCTTTTTGACCAAACCAAGTTTATCACAAATATGAAGTAATTCTTTGTTTGATACAGGAACATCAATATATGCTTGTTTTCCTGCTATTGATAATACATACTCGAGAAGACGAGTGCCAAAGCCATTACGTTGATACTGCCCTTCAATGTATAAATTATCTATATGACCGTTATGAACTGTAACAATTCCGATTTCTCTGCCAAAGGAAATACTATACAGTTTTCCACCGTTCGAAATGGCTTTGCTGATTTTTTCAGCAATGATAGTTTCTTCTGTAATATATCTTGCCTCGTTTTCTTCTCGGGACAAACTGTAATCAAACCTGCCATATCGATTTGCGTATCGGCAGATAAGCTCAGCTTGTTCGTTCGTGCCCGAAAACTCTTTGCATATAATTTTGTTTCCCATAGCAGCCACAATCTGTGAGTCGGGATTTGACCAAGGTTTATTGATTCCCCAGAAAATTGAATTGTTGGAGTTCGTATCTAAACCCAAAAGCAGATCTTTTCGATTACATATTACTTTGCAGTTTCTACGCTTGAAATAAAACATATTGCTTTCGCAGGTAAAAATAGAACTGATCTTCTGCCCCTGATGAATCATCGCATCTTTTAATGACAGTACATTTACATCATTCGGAATGACATCATAAATGCCATCAAACAAGCGGAAACAAGCCCAATAATCCTTAACTTCCGGCACTATGCTTGATGTCCAACTTGCATAACACTCCACCAATTGCATCAACACATATTTCCCATCAAACGCATGAAAATCCTTTTCAGAAAGTGGTTTTGATTCTTGTTTTGTATATGTTTTTCCTAAAGTCAGCAACTGAACAGCAATGATATCTCCATCATCAAAAATCCGTTCCGTGTGCACATTCGGTTTGATTTTCTTTTTTGGCGGTTGTGATGATAATAGTTTTTCTTTGAACTCGGCAAGTTTCTTTTTTCGAGAATCCAAAGTTTTCTGACCGGCTTCTGCCCACAATTCCAAACCGAATCCGGTATCAATCAGTTCAATAGCTTTGTTTCGTATCGAATCCGTCAATATGCCTTTCTTCCACATAAAATCAGCAAGGGAATAAATGTAATTGCACCATTCCTCTTCATCCGATTCATCAAACATTTCTGTCCTGATATGGTTATCAATACGCCTTAACGCTTCTTCTACATCAAACTTATAGAAGGCGGCAGAGTATTCAATATATAAATCTTTTGCGGTATCATTTCCTGTGATACTGGTATTCCAAGTTCCCATACGGCACCTCCTATTAACTCAAAAGCCAATTGCAACTATTCCTTTTAACAAAATTAGCATTGCATGTTGCAAAAGTGTTGCAGCGGTATTTTCCCAAATAGCAGAAATGCCCGAAAGCCCTGTATTCCAAGGGTTTTCGGGCACTTGTTAGCCATTCGGTATTATTCCCACTCTATCGTGGCAACAGGTTTGGGCGAGAGGTCATAGAGTACACGATTGACGCCTTTTACTTCTGCAAGGATACGGTTGGTGATCTTGTGGAGTATGGGCCATTCGAGTTCTTCGATGGCTGCGGTCTTGGCATCGACGGTATTGACTGCACGAATAACGACGGGATATTCAAAAGAACGCTTGCCGTCTTTGACGCCTGTGGATTTTACATCGGGTACTACGGTAAAGTACTGCCAGACTTTTTTATCGAGACCTGCTTTTGCAAACTCGTCGCGCAGTATTGCATCTGATTCGCGAACACATTCAAGACGGTCACGAGTAATTGCTCCAATACATCTTACGCCGAGGCCGGGGCCGGGGAAGGGCTGACGATATACCATGCTCTCGGGAAGACCGAGTTCAAGACCGCACTGTCTGACTTCGTCCTTAAAAAGAAATTTTACCGGTTCGACAAGTTCAAAGTTGAGGTCATCGGGAAGACCACCGACATTATGGTGGGACTTGACGACCGCCGCTGTCTTTGTTCCGCTTTCTACGATATCGGGATAAATGGTGCCTTGAGCAAGATATTCTATGCCGCTCAACTTGCGAGCTTCTTCTTCAAATACTCTGATAAACTCTGCACCGATAATCTTACGCTTGGCTTCAGGCTCTGCCACAGCTTCGAGCTTACCCAAAAAACGGTCGGTTGCATCAATATATATAAGGTTTGCACCGAGCTGATTCTGAAATACTTCAACAACTTCTTCGCTTTCGCCTTTGCGCATGAGGCCGTGATTTACATGGACACAATAAAGCCTATCGCCTATTGCTTTTACAAGAAGAGCTGCAACAACAGAGCTGTCAACGCCGCCCGAAAGAGCAAGCAGCACTTTGCCGTCACCGACCTGCTTACGCACAAGCTCTATTTGGTCAGCAACGAAGTTCTTCATGTTCCAGTTTGCTTCAGCCTTGCACATATCGAATATGAAAGGTTTAAGCAAGGACGCAAGCTCGTTGTCGCAAGCAGGAAGAACAGATGCGTCCTCTTTTTTTTGTGCTGTTTTATGGTCTATTACCAAGGTGGGTATACCGCAGTTATAGACATAGTCGCCTGCGAAAATGGATTCACCGTTGATGATGTTGTTTTTGCCGCCGTTAACGATTATGCCCTTTATACCGGGAATAGCTTTGAGTTCTGCCTCACTTATATCATGGGAATATATTTCACTGTATACACCAAGAGCTCGAACTGCTCTTGCAACACGAGAATTATCCTCACTTCCGAGGTCCAAGATCACAATTACATCTTGCTTCATAAAAAATCCTCCGAAATCAAGCAATCATAAAGTTTATGAACAGTTTATCAAAATTGGAGTCATGATACAATGGTTTTATTGACTTTTTAGAACGGTATAAATATCATGAATAACAGAAAATAAAGGAGGGCATGATGGCATATGCAGTCGATATCCGAAAAAAGAGCCGCTTTTTCACAGCTCATACTGTCTGCTTTTGCTGCAATATTCTGCGTCTGTTTCTCCTTTATTATCATCAGCGTAATCTTTTCCAACAAAAAGAGTTTTTTCATAGCTCCTGCGGTAATTTTCATAGTATTACTTAATATCGCTGTGCTTTTTCTTATAAGCCGTACTGTGTCTCAACATGAAGAATTCTTCAAAAAACATTTTCGGCTGATACTTTTCTGCAGTCTTTCATTTTTCTTCATTCTGAATATCATATTCGGGTTCATGCTCAGATTTAATCCGGAATATGACCTTGCAGCGATATTCAAAGGTGCAATTTCATGGCTCGAAAAAGGTTTTTTCACAGGAACGTTGGACGAAACCTGCAACAGAAATTATTTTTATTTCTTCCCCAACAATCTTGGCGGACTTTCATTTTTGTATCTTATATTCAAAACTGCTTCGTTTTTCTCAATAACTGATTATTTCGCCGTAGCAATGATCGTTAATGCCTCTCTTGCCACACTTGCAATGCTTCTTACGGTGATTATAACTCGCTGTTTGGGTTCTGTCCGTCAAAGTATAACGGCGTTACTCATCATACTGATGTTTCCGCCATTCTATTTTATTGCTCCCACTTTTTACACCGATTCGTTGTCGCTTATATTTCCGCTGTTGATGATATATCTGTATCTTCGCTATACAGACAGTTGCCGCGGTATTTCAAAGCTCTTTCTTGCAATACTCATTGCAATTGTATGTGCGGCAGGAATGCTTATCAAGTTTACAACCATAATAGCGCTGATTGCTATTATCATCTATCACATATGTACAAACCGCTTCCGCTCTCTTTTGCCTATAATCATATGCTCGATTACAATAATATTCATGGCATTTTCGCTTTTTAACAACTACTTCTATTCAAATCATCTGCGCGAAAATCGAGCCGAAAAGCTCAATACTCCATATACGCATTGGGTAATGATGTCACTTTATAAGAACGGCACATACAACCGTTACGACTATGCTTTTACACGCTCATTCGATGACCCCGATGAACGAAAAGCCGCAGTTGCGCAAGAGATACAGGAGCGTATCAGCGAGCGTGGTTTTGGGGGAATGCTTGAGCTTTTCTATGCAAAGGGAAGCATTGCTTTCGGCGAGCCAACGCTTGCGCTTTCGGATTTTCTTGATGACAATCCTCAGCATGAGACTGCGCTTCATTCGTTTTTATTGTATAAGAGCGTAGGCTATCCCATATATCATTATTTCTGCTCTGGAATATATTTCGCACTGCTGATACTGATGACAGTCGCGGCAACTTCCTTTTTCACAAAAAACCGTTCTAAGAAGTGCATTTTGCCGCTTCTGTGTGTGTTCGGAATATATCTGTTCCTGATGGTTTGGGAGGTTTCGGGCAGATATGTGACAAACTTCGTACCTTTTATAATAATTTCCGCAACATTCGGTCTTGATGTATTTACCAAAAAGTTCATAGTATTGTATAATAAAGCAATCAAAACAATAAGTACAGAAAGCGAGGTCTCATGACAATGAGAAAATATCTATCCGAATTCATCGGCACATTTGTTCTTGTTCTGTTTGGCTGCGGCACAGCCGTGTTCGCCAACAACACACAGTTAGCTTCACCCATAGGCACTTTGGGTATCGCATTTGCTTTTGGTCTTGCCATAGTTGCAATGGCATATTCCATCGGCAATATTTCAGGATGCCATGTTAACCCTGCAGTATCGTTGGCAATGTATCTCACTGAAAAACTTTCATTCAAAGATTTTATCGGCTATATTATCGCACAGTTTGCAGGCGGTATTGTAGGTGCAGCAGTTCTTCCTCTCATAAAAGGCTTCTCCGACTTGTCAATAAGCGGTCTCGGTCAGAACGGCTACGGTGAGCTTTCCGCTCTCGGCATTGATATGTGGGGTGCAATAGTTGTTGAGGTCATTCTTACATTCGTATTTGTTCTCGTAATATTGGGCGTTACATCCAAAGAAAAATACAGTTCTGTTGCCGGCTTGGTTATCGGCCTTTCGCTCACTCTCATACACATTTTGGGCATATCCCTCACAGGCACTTCCGTCAACCCTGCAAGAAGTTTTGGACCTGCTCTTATAGGAATGAACAACAACCCCGAAGCATTCTCCCAGGTTTGGGTATTCATCCTTGCTCCCTTGGTAGGCGCGGTATTGGCTGCTCTCGTTTGGAAACTGCTCTCTTGTGAAAAGGCAGAAGAAGCTCAGCCCGAAACTGAAACTGAAGCTAACTAGGACACTTAAATTAAAGCTCCGTTCTTCAAAACTAAAGAACGGAGCTTTTTTTAGCTTATAAATTCCGATAACTGTGCGAAACCGCCATGCGGATATGCTGATATATCAGCAGCTTTTTTGTTAATAAGATAGTCTGTCAAAAGAAATACATTCATTCCTGTTTCACGAGCGACCATATCTTCTCCTACATCATTGCCCACCATAAGGCATTCTTGCGCTTTAACGCCCAGACGGTTGATTATCTCTTTATAATAGTCAAGATTTGGCTTGCAATATCCTATATTTTCATAAGTAGTATATAATTCAAAATCATCGGGGGAAAGGCCTGCCCAGCGCATACGGCTCTCTGTCGCTATTGCGGGGAATATGGGATTTGTGGCAAGGGCAACACGATAACCTGCTTGTTTGATGCTGCGCACGACCGTTGCCGCTTGGGGTTCAAAACCGCACACCGATTGAACTTTTTGGAAATCCGTTCTGTAGAACTCATCAAAATACGGCTCGTCATTTATGGCTTTTTCTCCGAAAATACCCGAGAATACACGCCAAAACACTTTTTCGTTGGTTTCGCCGCCGGTGTTTTTAACCATTGCGGCAGTTCCTGCCCATATTGCATCAATGAGCTGTTTCGGTTCATAGCCGCGCGGTGCCAGCTTTTGGGCAAGCCCGTTAAAATATGCTTTCACAAAAACGTCCTGATCCATTGGCAGCAGTGTACCGTCCAAATCAAATAAAATCGTTGTAATTGACATAATATCCATCATTTAGAATTGTTGATTGGTAAACATTTTTTAGAGTAAAAAAATCGCCGAGAACCGATAAACTTTTCTCGGCGATAAAATTTTATGCTACGATATCACCCTGATGGGTTATAAGTGTTGCATCATATACGCCGTCAACACGCAGGAACTTCTCAACAAAGCCTGTCTCGTTCTCGTGCAAACGAAGTTCAAGCGTAAGCTCGATGCCGTCTCTGCGAGCTGTCTTGCTCTTTAAGCGCGCACCCGGAAGCTGTTTTACCATCTGCTTAACATACTGTGAAGCTCCCTCGTGGTAGTGGATTATGAAAAGATAGGGCAGGCTTGCTTTTGCCTTGAACACATTGAGGAGCACCATCATAAGACCTATAACGAGACCTGCTATCACAGCTACATCATAGAACTTTGTGCCTATTGCAATGCCCTCACCCACTGCCCAGAACATAAATACTGTATCAATGGGGTCTTTTACTGCTGTACGGAAACGGATTATTGACAACGCACCGACCATACCAAGACTAAGTGTAAGGTTGTTGTTTATGAGCATCAGCATGAGCGAAGTTACCAAAGTGAGCATTACAAGGCTCAAATTGAAATTTCTTGAGTACATTACGCCGCCAAACGTCTTTTTGTATATAAAGAAGATATACAGGCCTGCGAGCAATGCTATCACAAGTGTCACAAGCACTTGGAGAGGCTGGACGGTTATGGTGAAAAGTTCGGAAAAGTTCATGTTTTTATCCTCCTGTTGTCTTTTGTATTACAATTCCATTTTTCTGCACAAACAATATTTGCTTATCGCACTGCGAAGAGGCGAACCTATCTGCAAAAGCGTTCTTATGTGAGTTGGCAGATATTCGTTATATTTAACCTCAAGCACCATGTCACCTTCCGTTATGACAGGATAGGTAGGCAGATTGCGATTAAACATATCCACGCTTCGGTAAGCGGTGCGTATATCCTTGTCGAATGTTATACGCACATCCTGAAGCGGAAAAACATAGGGCTCACGCATATAGTCAACTATGACCCTCGGCTGGAGCCGCTTTGTTGCAAACTCGGCAAACATTCGTCTTGCAAAAGGTTCATTTCTTCTAAGAAGGAAAGTATAGTCGCCCATCATTATGCGCTGATATTCCTCACTGGAAAGCGATATTGACTGTTTGCAGATATACTGACCATCCTTATGTTTACATTCGAGCTTTATTACCCTCGAAGACATATTATATATCCTTATGCGGAATTTGTCACGGTCATCGATGCCGTCGAGCTTATGGCGGAACGCAGAATCGTTCAAATCGTCAAAATACAGACTGCGGATAAAATATTCACCGTTTTGATCGGTATTTGCATCGCTTTGAAGCGTTTCACGAAGGCGTTTTGACAAAAGGATATAGTCTTTTTGGTTTATATAATATTTCAGTTCATGGCGGTAAGCCTTCTGCATCAGCCGAACACCTCCTTCATATATTCATCGGACAGATTGAGTTCCTGCTGCAAATGCTTCTTTACTATCGCAGGACGCTCAACTGCAAAATTGCGTATTTTTTCTACATTTCTGAGCCAGCCTTGATAGGTCGCCGTATTTGCATCATTGGGCATCCCCATGAATGTTGCAGAATTGAACTTCTCTCTTTCGCGCTCCATCTCAGAACCTATAAGTTCTGCCAGTTCATTTGTGAGTGCAAGCACCTTGTCAGGCGCATACACCGTATTCATAAGCTCTGCAAAACGGCGAACAAATCTGTCCTTAAACTTTGAGTTTTTGAGCAATGCTACAAACAAGGGAGAACAGTTTTGCGAACTGGTCAGTCGTTTGTTAAGCGTATTGTGTGTTACATCGCTTGCCCACGACCAGCAGAAATCATAGTATATCCACTTCCACTTTCCGCCGTCAATCTTGTAATACTGAATATTCGCATAATCCGAGTTGCGGACATATATTTCGCATATCATGTAGTCAATAAGACTTTGGAAGTCTACCTGTGAAGCAACATATTCATATGCCGAAGAATCCGTCATACTGTGGCTGTTCACATATTCCATAAGTTTAAGCCACTCTGAATTAGTGCCGTATGTGACCTTGGTGGACGCCTTCATTATGTCCATGTTCTCTGCATCCGAGAGCCCCTCATGCTGAGCTACAAAGAAGCGATTTCGCTTTTCTTTAAGGAAATATACGCCCCAATATTCACCGTTTAAGTACAGCACATATGGTTTATATGCCTGATAAAGGAAAGCAACATCGCTTCCTTCCAAAAGACCTGTCGAAAGCTCGTCGCAAATCTTTGCTGCATACTGGTCCTGACCGCCACAGCGCAAAACAACTGCTTTATATTCATCAAAATCCCTGTTATCAAAGAACGCATATTGCATGCGATTGTTTCCGTATTGCGAGTCGGCAATAACATTAAAGCCTTTCTGCGCACGACCTCTGCCAAAACTGCCCGCTATGCGTATCTTTACGTTCTGGGAAAAAGCCTGAACACCGCTGTCATCGAACACAGAAAAAGCCGCCGCTCTTTCCCAGCTTTCACCACGCTGCGAGAAATTTGCGCTTGAAAAAGGAAAAGCCTCGCCGCTTATGTAGTTTGAACCGTAGGCATAGATGCCTATATTATCATCCCACAGATTCTTAGGGTCGGTCACCAAAGTTACAACTGGCAGTGTGTGATTCACATCATCCGCCTTGAAAAGATATGTACCTGAACAGGAATGCCCTGTCATATAGCCGTCTTTTACAGCAACCGCTCGTATGACTGTGTTCTTGTTTATCGTTATCGGGCCTGTATATTTTGCCGAATTGCTCGTCGGCGTGGTGCAGTCTGTCGTGTAATATATCGTCTCGCCTGCTTTTGCTTTTATCTCGACTGATATTTCTCCGTCATATATACCGGGTACGGTGACAAATTCAGGCATACTCGTCACGCCCTGTTTGCCCTCTCCGTTTGTTTTACCGGGAGTCGGAGCTGAATATACCAATATTTCTCCGTTTGGGCTTTTGCCGGAGCTTGTATTTCCTTTTTGGGAATTGCTTGACAGCTTGTCTGCTAAAACCGCATCCGCATCAAACAAAAAAACGGTCTCTCCCTCGGAGCTTATACCGAAATTTGTGTGCAAATTATTTTTTTTTTGACTTTCGCCGCTGTCTTCTCCTGATGCAAATACCACAATATATTCATCGGGTGCTATGCTTATATCCGGGAAAAGCCATTTTGCGGGATTTTTGGGATTGTCGGTGAGCGCGTAACCCAAAAGCGATACAGATTCGCTTCCCTTGTTGTGAAGTTCTACCCAATCGTAATATACGCCGTTGGGAGCAGCATATGTGTTTGAATTAAGACTTGATATTTCCGATATATACAAGTCACCCAAAGCAAGATTGAGACTCGTCATGAATTCACGATATCCGTCATCGGTATTAGCATAACCGGGAGTGGGCGATGAAGTGTTTTCAAAATCGCCCGTACCATCGGTACTGCGAGCCATCGCAATGTCACTTTCCTGTCTTGTGTATGAATAACTGTCTACTATTTTACCCCTTGAACTTGTGAGAACAACATCTTCCTCATAAGCTCTGAGCGAAAACGGAACATGAATTTCCTCATCACCCTTGGTGCTCTCATTGCCCGAGCAGAACACAACAAGATATCCGTGAGGCTGTATCTTCACGCCTTCGGGTAGTTTGTACTTCAACGGCTGAGACATATTGTCGGATATGCCGAAACCTGAAAGATCTATTACGGAATCTGTAGAATTGTACAATTCTATCCAGTCAGAATATACGCCATATTTATCCTTAACAGTGGTTGCATTGCTTGCCATGAATTCGTTTATATAAACGCCGATGTCCTCACCCTCAAGCAATGATGCTTCATACTGTGCCGCTCCTTCTTCCGTATTTGCATAACCGGGTGACGGACGGCTTATCTCTGTCCATTCGTTTACGTTTTCACTGTTTCTGCCGAGTGTACTGCCTGAAGTGACCGCTGTGAGTGTAAGCGAATCCACAACATGGCTTGAACTGTCATAGAGCACAACATCGTCCGATGCGGTTATTCTGAACGGTGCATGGAGCTCATCCTTTTCTTCGCCCGAGCAAAATACGACTATATAACCGTGAGCAGGTATCACTGTGCCTGCCTTAAATACGAATTTGGGCATGCCGATCTGATCCGACAAGCCATAGCCACCGATATCCGCCTCGGTATCACCGTTGTTATAAAGCTCTATCCAGTCGGGATAGTCACCATAATTATCGGGTACCGAACCTTTATTGCTCGTCATCACTTCATTAAGAATAACATTTGATGTTATCTCGGTATTATTCTGAGTATTTCCTGCCTGCGTAAGGTATATCACAAGAGCTATGAGCAAAATCACTGCCATAACCGCCGAAAGCATTAATAATTTTATGCGTTTTCTCTTCATAATCATAAACCTTCTTTACTGACAAACAGTATACCACATATTGTGATTTTTCAAAAGGGGCGTACACAAAATGACATAAATCATTATAAATTGTTCTTTAATTCGTTTGCTCTTTCATATGCATCACTCTTTTTTATACCAAGTACAGCACTTGCCTGTTTTGCTGCGTCCTTAACACTCATTCCGTTTTTAAGCAGTTTTTTGAGCATTGAATCTATATCACTAACCGTTATTTCTTCGCTTTTGGCAGCACCCGATACAACGATAACACATTCGCCTTTTGGCGGTACATCTGCGTATTTTTCTGCGATTGTACTCAAAGTACCCCTGACAGTTTCTTCAAAATGTTTGGTTATCTCTCGAACAAGCGCCGCATCACGCTCACCCCATATTTCATAAAGCTCACGCATCGTTGCGGACACACGAAGCGGACTTTCGTATATTATGAGAGTTCCCTTATGCTGTGCAAGTGTCGCCATCATATCGCGTCTTTCCTTGCCGCTTCGAGGGAGAAAACCCACAAAACAGGCATTTTGTGTTTTCATTCCCGACATGACGAGCGCAGTCAGCGATGCGCTTGCACCGGGGAGTACCTCAAAAGGAACATTGCTTTTTATACATGCCGCCGCAAGTCTTTCTCCCGGATCCGATATTCCCGGCATGCCCGCATCACTTACGAATGCGAGTGTTTCGCCGTTCAAAATCCGCTGAACTATCTCTTCCGCTCTTGCATTTTCATTATGCTCATGGCAAGAAACAAGCGGTTTTTTTATTTCATAGTGATTCAAAAGTCCCAGTGTATGCCTTGTATCCTCGGCATATATCGCATCCGCTTCGTTCAATATTCGCAATGTGCGAAGCGTGATATCTTCCATATTTCCTATAGGGGTTGCACATAAATACAGTTTTCCCATGCTTACAGTTCCCAATTAAGCCCCTCTTTTCCGCCTTTTTTTGCTTCAACAAGCACTCGCTCTCCAATTAGTTTGATACGTTTGGGCATTATTCCGTTGTTTACAAGCGAAGCACAGCACACGGCAAATCGTGAGGAAGGATACACCAAAAACAGCTTTCCTCCGTTTTTAAGAAGCCTTGAAGCAGAATATGCCAGCTCGTCCATGTTCAGCGTGTCATCATGCCTGCTGTTTCGGCTTATTTCATTTTCACTCTTTGTGCCACCGCTAAAATAAGGCGGATTGCACACAATGACGCTGTAACTTTCATAGCCCAGTTCTTTGTGCATATTTCTTACATCGCCTTCTATTACCGTTATTTTGTCCTCTTGAGAATTCAGCTTTACGCTTCGCCTTGCCATATCAGCCATTTCACGGTCTATTTCTATTGCCGTAAATGAAGCATCATATCTTCCGCAGAGGAGTATTGCAAGTATACCCGTACCTGTACCTATGTCAAGCACGATGTCCTTTTTTGAAAGCGAAACAAACGCCGCAAGTGCGATTGCGTCGCTTCCGTATGCGAACACATCGCTTCGGCGTATTATATGAAGTTCGTTTTCCAAAAGATCATCAAGTTTTTCATTTTCATGTAACATACCAATATTATAACTGTAAACTGAGAATATGGGAATAATATGATTGACAAAACGTTGTTGTACAGATAAACTTTTTCTTTAGTTGGAGGACTTAAAAATGCAGGAAAACAAGAAATTTTATATAACTACACCCATTTATTATCCCAGTGATAAACTTCATATCGGTCACAGCTACACAACTGTTGCCGCTGATGCCATAGCTCGTTATAAGCGTCTCATGGGATATGATGTCTATTTTCTTACAGGCTCTGACGAACATGGTCAGAAGATAGAGCGCAAGGCAAAAGAAAAAGGCATCACACCCAAGGAATATGTCGATAATATCGTCGCTTCGTTCCAGGACCTTTGGAAACTCATGGACATAAGCAATGACGGCTTTATCCGCACAACCGACGCATATCACGAAGCCGCCGTTCAGAAGATATTCAAAAAGCTCTATGACCAAGGTGATATCTATAAGGCTTCATACACCGGTCATTATTGCACTCCTTGCGAAAGTTTCTGGCTTGAAAGACAGCTTGTTGACGGCTGTTGCCCCGACTGCGGCCGCAAAGTCGAAATGGTCGAAGAAGAAAGCTATTTCTTCCGTCTCAGCAAATATGCAGACAGACTTATTGAGCATATAAAAACGCATCCCGAGTTCATACAGCCGGTCTCCCGTACAAACGAAATGCTTAACAATTTCCTTCTTCCCGGGCTTGAAGACCTTTGTGTTTCCCGCACAACATTCAAATGGGGAATACCGGTAACATTTGATGAAAAGCATGTTGTATATGTTTGGATAGATGCTTTGAGCAACTACATAACAAAACTCGGATATCTTTCCGATGACAACAGCATGATGGAAAAATATTGGCCTGCCGATTTGCATCTTGTCGGCAAAGAGATAGTTCGTTTCCATACAATAATATGGCCCATAATGCTCATGGCACTCGATTTGCCCCTGCCAAAGCAGGTGTTTGGTCACGGCTGGCTTGTGCTTGACGGCGGTAAGATGAGTAAATCAAAAGGCAATGTGGTTGACCCTGTCAAGTTGGTTGACAGATATGGCGTTGATGCTATTCGCTACTTCCTGCTTCGTGAAGTGCCTTTCGGAAATGATGGCGTATTCAGCAACGAAAGTCTCATAAACAGAATAAACACAGACCTTGCAAACGATCTCGGCAACCTGCTTTCACGCACCGTGAGCATGATAGACAAATATTTCGGTGGTATTATCCCCGAGCATGATGTTCATGTTGCCGAAGAAGATGATTCTCTGATCACCATGGCAGAAAGTCTTGCCGCAAAGGTAGATTCATGCATGGATTCGCTCATGCTTCCCGAAGCACTGCAAGAGATATTCGCTCTTACCAGTGCCTGCAACAAGTACATTGATGTCACCGCTCCGTGGATACTTGCCAAGGACGAAGAAAAGCAAGGTCGCTTGGGCACTGTCATGTATAACCTTGCAGAATGTCTGCGTGTTGTGGGTGTAATGCTTACTCCGTTCCTCACACACACATCGCCTCGCATTTTTGAACAGCTCGGAATATCTGATGAAGAGCTTACCAAAATATCAAGCGTCGGCACATTCGGCATGCTTAAAGTCGGCACAAAGGTACAGAAGGGAGAAGCTCTCTTCCCCAGAATTGATATTGCAAAAGAACTTGCAGAACTTGAGAATAGCAAATAATGCGCCTTTTTGACACACATGCACATTTAACGGATTCCCGTTTTGATGAAGACCGTGATACGCTCATCCCCCTGATTAAAGCAGGCGGGGTTGAGCGTATTGTTGATGTTGCCTGCGATACAGACGAACTTGCAGGCACGCTTGCTTTGGCTGAGAAATACGACTTCATTTATGCTGCAGCAGGCATACACCCCCACTATGCCGCAGATGCAACTGCCGAAAAGTTTACTCAAATAGAGGCGGCTTTCCAAACAAACAAAAAACTCGTTGCCGTGGGTGAGATCGGTCTTGATTATCACTATGATTTTGCTCCCAGAAGAACACAGTGCGAATGGTTTTCTCTTCAGCTTGATTTTGCCAAGCGCGTAAACAAGCCCGTAATACTGCATATTCGCGAAGCATTCGGCGACTGTATGGATATACTTCGTGAAAACAGACAGGGGCTTAAAGGCGTTATGCACTGCTTCTCAGGCAGTAAGGAAATCGCACTTGAATGTGTTAACATGGGGCTTTATATCGCTTTTGGCGGTTCGGTCACTTTCAACAATGCAAAGAATCTTGCTCAAGCCGCAAAAGTCGTTCCTCTTGACAGACTTGTTATCGAAACAGACTGTCCGTATATGACCCCGGTTCCTCATAGGGGGAAACGCAACGACCCATCTTATATGATACATACTGCTCAGAAACTGGCTGAGATCAAAGGCATAACTGTCGAAGAAGTCACTGAGCAAACATATCTCAACGCATTAAAACTCTTTGAAATGAATTAAACAAAATACAGCCGCATACAATCGAATATGATGAAATGGATATGGGGCAGCATGCTCCTTCTCTCAATGTCTTTCGCTATATTCGCAGGCAATCCCGACAGTATTCTTGACTCCATGCTTGAGGGAGCAGGTGAAGCTGTCACTTTGTCGATATCGCTGTGCGGAGCATATATGCTTTGGATGGGTATAATGAACATAGCAAAGGATGCAGGGCTTATAGAATCACTTTCACGGCTCATGCAGCGTCCTTTGCAAAAGCTGTTCCCATCCTCAAAAAAAGCTATTGCTCCCATAACACTCAACCTTGCCGCAAACTTCTTCGGCATGGGCAGTGCCGCTACGCCTTTCGGGCTCATGGCAATGAAAGAGCTGAAAAAAGAGGGCAACACCACTAACACCGCAAGCGATGATATGTGTATGTTTTTGTCGCTCAATTCCTCTGCAATAGAGCTCTTGCCTACTTCTGTTATAGCAATGCGTGCTGCTGCAGGTTCACAGAACGTATATTCTGTTGTTGTGCCTACTTTCATCGCTTCTGTATTTGCGTTTGCATCAGCAATAATTGCTTGCCGTATATTTGCAAGAATAGGAAAGAAAATAAAACGATGAGCTATATTCTTCCTCTTCTGCTTTTCTTTTTAATAATATGGGCACTTCGCAAAAAAGTAGATGTATATTCTTCTTTCGTTGAAGGCGCAATGGAATCATTGCCTCTGCTTGCAAAAATACTTCCCGCAATGACAGCAATGATGCTTGCACTTGCACTTGCTCGTACAACAGGAGTTATTGACGCCCTTGTTTCTCTTACGGTACCACTTCTAAAATTCTTAGGTATAGATGAAACGCTTGTGCCTATGCTTGTACTGCGTCCTTTTTCGGGGAATGCTTCTCTTGCTCTCTTGAATGATGTTTTTAACACGTCGGGTGTAGACTCGTTGTCAGGTGTTACCGCAAGCAATATGCTCGGCTCGACCGAAACAATTTTCTATACGGTTGCGCTGTACTTCGGTTCGGTGGGAATAACAAAAACTCGCTATTCTATTCCCGTGGCACTAATTTCAGGTCTTGTGGGAGCAATCGCCGCTATACTTTTGACTCCGCTTTTTATGTAGTCAATTTGCATTTATGACATATTTCTGTTATATTAATGGTGTTTGGTTTTGTAAGGAGGTACTTATGCATATAGACACGCTTCCGCAGTATTCGAAACTGCCAAGTAATCATATTTCTGCTTGCACTGTTATTGTAGTCGATGTTCTGCGTGCCTCTACATCAATAATCTGGGCAGTAAAAAATGGCGCAAAACAAATAGTACCGACCGCTGATGCAGGAGAAGCTGCTTCAGTTGTAAATCGTCTCGGTTTGAACGACTGTGTACTTGCAGGTGAACGCGGTGGCGAAAAGCTCGCGGGCTTCGATATTGGCAACTCACCTGCTGAATTCAATCAGGAAAGAGTTTACGGCAAAACCGTCGTTATAAGCACGACTAACGGAACCGTGGCCATTCACGGTATGAATAGCGCAAAAACACTTCTCATAGGCGGCATGATAAACAGAACCGCTGTTGCCAAAAAAGCAATCGAGCTCGGCAACGATGTTCTCATCGTCTGTGCGGGTACTGACGGCACTGTTTCGGCGGACGATATCTGTGCCGCAGGTGCGATTGCAGACGCAATAATAAACAACTCGAGCGAGCCCTGTTTTGTCACGGACTTCACTCGAGTTTCAATCTCACTTTATAAAGATTTTCTTGATGACAGGTTTGACCTTGCTTCCACCTATCACTACAGCCGCCTTCTCAGCCTCGGCTTTACGGAAGACCCTGTTTTCTGTTTTCAGGAAGACATTACCGATGTTATTCCTGTATACGAAAACGGTATAATTACTCGCTGCCGCTGATCAAATTATATTATCTACCCGTTCTTCAACTCCCAAGCGCTCTGTTGCTGTAAGGGAGTTTTTATATTTTCCTATTTCACAAGGTTTGTGCGCGTCGCTTCCTATAACGAATCTTGCACCATGTTTTGCCGCACACAAAATCTCCTCATCGTTCATGCTCAAATGTCGGCAATTGAGTTCAAGTGCCACATTCAACTGTGCCGCACCCTTTGCCAAAACAGCAATATCCTGCTTCACATATTCGCTCGGATGAGACAAAATATTTATTTTATATTTTTCCGCTGCAGCCAATATTGCATTTGCAGAATATAGGCTGTCCCCTTTTGTAAGATTAAAAGCCTCGCCGAGCGATCTCAGTGCATATCCGTCACGCGGAAATATACAGCGGTGATATCCCAATAACAACACATCGAACATAGAAGTATCCTTGGGTGCATCGCATTTGCCGAATGCTGTTAAATTGCATTCAAGCCCCATAAGCACTTCTATTTTGTTCCCATACTTTTTATTGAGCGCATCTATCTCTTTTCTCAAAGCAAAAAGCCTCTCTCCCCTTACTCCGTAGAGAAGGTGAGATGAGGCATGTTCACTTATTGCGATTTTCGAAAGACCTGCGTCCATCGCCGCCAGAACATTCTGCTCGGGTGTACCCTTGCCGTGACTATATACGGTATGAGTGTGATAATCCGCAAAAACTTTCTTCATTATCGTGATTTATAGTGCTTATTACAGTCTTGTCTTTCTTGCAACGAGCATTGTAAGAGCATTTGCCCATACATACATGGTAAGGTTAGTCTCTCTGTTCATTGTGCGCTTTACATCATCAAGTCTTGATGTGCAGAAGAAATAATCTGCAACACCGTTTGAAAGAGCGTTGATGTAGTTGCTGACCAATGCACAGCGAACGCCTTTCTGCTTTGCAAATTTAAGTGCGTCGGTAACCACCTTTGTGCGTCCTGAACGAGTGATGCCGATGAGCAAATCATCCTTCGTGAAACGCTTTGAGTACATTTCCAATGTCAATGCATCATTTATGGCGATTGCTTCATATCCAAGAAAAACAAGCTGTTTTGCAAGGTCATATGCCATGCTTGCAGAAGCCGATGTGCCATAAATAAAAATACGCTTTGCGCCCACGATGTCATTTGCTAATTCGCTCATTTCCTTCTTGTCGAGAGCCTTGAGCGTGTCATCAATAGCGTTCATTGTTGATACAAACATCTTTTCGACAACTGTTTCATCCGGATCACAGATATTGATAGGTGCAGATCTGTCATCACTCACTGTTGCGTTGCCCGAGGCAAGTGCTACTCTGAAATCAAGGAAGCCGTCATATCCGAGCTTCTTTGCAAGGCGTGTTACTGACGGAACGCTGACTCCAACTTCGTTGGCAATCTCATTTATAACCATGAGAGGAGCCTTTGTGGGATTCTTTAATATGAAATCCGCCACCTTACGCTCTGCGGTAGGCAGCGCTGCATATGCAGACCTTATCTTCATTATTGCTGGCATGGTTGTATTCCTCCGATTGACAAAATTTTCTCTTGCATTATAGTATCACACCTCAGAAAAAAGCTCAACCATTAAATTGTCTGCTATTGCGAATTTTTAGTAACTTTTTATCTGCTTTTTGTCACAAATATTCTCCTGCTTTGATAATTTAGCACTCAAAACTCTTTGGTTTTTAAGCTAGCATCGCTAACCAAGCATTTCTCGGCTTTCCTTATTTTTCCATTTTCGGATTAACTATTTTTACATATTTACTCCAATCTTTTTGTTTCGACAATCGTTTCATATTGCATGCAACAGTTTTTGCATTATATTTTGTATATACTCGCTCTATGCACGAGATAAGAGCTTTAATAAAAGGAAAAGTCATTTTTCATATCGAAAAAAGCGATATATATTATATATTATGTCAGCTTGCTGCTGCCTTTCTTTTTTCGCTGGGCACAAATTCAAAAGGATTATCGCCTTTCGGAATAGGAGTAACTGCAGGAATTTGGCTTTACGGAGATGCACCTTTTGTTTCGCTTGCAGGCGTGGTTATAGGCTCACTGCTATGCGGTGACTACGCCTGCGCATGCAGCAGTCTTTTATTTGTTATTTCTGTGCTTACATTCAGCTTAATGGGCAAAACGCCATCAAAACAATATAAACTGATGGCTCTGCTTTTGTCCCAGCTTGCTGTACTTCCTATTTTTCACAATACTGAACCTTTAATGTTTTTGTATTGTTTTGCATCTATGTCGCTCTCTTTCTTCTTTGCTATAATCACCGATAAATCTTTATGTATAATAAAAGAACTGCGTATCGGCAAAATACCGAATTCATCACGACTCATGCCATTAATGTTTCTTTTTGCCGCAACGGTATTCTGCTTGGGCAGATTCAATCTGGCAGAATTTAGTTTTTCTGCCGTAGCCGCTGTTTTCTTTACGCTTTTATGCATAAAACTGGGAGGCGTACCCGGCGCGGCATCTTCTATCGTGTTTGGAGCAGCGTATATGCTTGGAACATCCGCAGATATTCTTTTCATAGGGATGTTGTGCATATGCGCAACCCTTTCGGCACTCAGTGCACAATACGGCAGATGGTGTATTCCGACAGTTTTTTCATCATGCGCATGTATAGCCGTATTTCTTTCGGCACACTCAAATGTTTTTATACTCGAATC
>JAFSFN010000196.1 GCA_017435185.1 Clostridia bacterium
CATGTGAATATGCTTGCAGGCGTGAGTGCATATGACCCTGAAGACGGTGATGTGAGCGACTCAATTCTTGTGGAAAGCATATCAAAGTTTACGGAAAAGGGCAGATGTATTGTCACATATGTCGCTTTTGATTCCAACAACCACGTCGTGAGTGCAACACGCGAGATGGTCTATACAGACTATTCTGCTCCTAAGTTCGCATTGCTTGCGCCGCTCAAATTCGAGTATGACAGCAGTCTCAATGTCACAAATTATATATCGGTCTATGATTCAATAGACGGCGACATATCCGGCAGAATAAAATTCTCGCTCGTTGACGCGGGAGACACGCTTGCTACTGTCGGCAAGCATCCCGTTCAGTTTACGGTGTCAAACAGCATGGGCGATGTTGCGACGCTCCAGACCACGGTGGAGATATATAGCGAAACTTATCTCGATAAGCTCAATACGCCCCAGATACATTTGAATGAATATCTCATATATATCAAGGCGAATGATATCGTCAATTTCGGATCGTATATAAAGTATGTAAAAATGGGTGATGAAATGGTGACGGCTTCATCACCGAGAATAAACGAACTCAATATACAGGTTGACAGGAATGACCTTAACACACGTGTTCCCGGCGTGTATTCCGTGACATACTCGCTTGACAGCGAAAACGGATACAGGGGTACTGCGGATCTGGTCATCATAGTTGAGGAGTAGGCCATGAGCGAAGTTAAAGAAAACAAAAGCAAAGGCTCGATAGATATTGCCAGCATGGTGCGTGCGGTCATAAAGCAATGGTGGGTCATACTGATAATCTCCGCCATTGCCGCCATGTGTTCTGCGATTATAGTCACCGAGAAGTATGCGCCGACATATACCACCAGTGCCACTTTCTTTGTTTCAACAAAAAACAGCAGTGGTGTGTATTCTAATTTTACAACGGCAACAAGTCTTGCCGATGTATTCAGCGTTGTTCTCAACAGTAAAGTGCTCAAAGAACAGGTTGCCAAGGAAGCAGGCGTATCATCGGGTGATGTAACAATAAATTCAAGCGTTGTTCCCGAAACAAATCTGCTCGTGCTCAATGTCAAGGCGGCCTCACCGAGAAAAGCGTATCTGATAATGGATTCCGTCATAAAGAATCACAGCATAGTCACTGACGAGATAATGGGCAATGCCATACTTGATGTTATATCGTATCCGTCAGTTCCCAGGCGTCCTGATACAATGCTTGATGCAACAGGCACTATGAAATCCGCGTTTACATATTCGGCGGTGTTGCTTGTTGCGCTTTTCGCGCTGTTGTCGTTCTTCCGCGACGACATAAAGAACGAGGGCGAAGTTGACAAAAAGCTCGATACGACCCTGCTCACAACAGTTTATCACGAAAATAAATACAAAACACTGCGTTCACGCCTGCACAAGGTCAAAAGAAGCGTACTCATAACAGACCCGACAACGAGTTTTGCGTTCCTGGAGACTTACCGCAAGCTGAGAACTAAGATTGAATATCAGGCAAAGAAAGAAGATATCAAGTCCATAATCGTTACAAGCGTTATGGAAAATGAGGGCAAGTCAACAGTTGCGGCAAACCTTGCGTTGGCATTGGCACAGAAGCATCGTGTGCTTCTTATTGATGCAGACTTGAGAAAGCCTGCAATATACAAGGTGCTTGGTCAGGATGTTAAGGATAAAATCGGCCTTGTTGAAGTCTTAAAAGAGAAGAAAGGTCTGGGCGAAGCTGTTTATTTCGACAGAACATTCAACCTCTATCTGCTCATAGGCTCAAAATTGGCGGCGAACTCATCGGAACTTGTTGCAACCGACCATATGCGCCGCATAATAAAGAGTGCCTCCGACCAGCTTGACTTTGTCGTAATAGATACACCGCCGCTTTCGTGTGCATCGGATGCAGAAACGCTTTCCGACATGGTTGATGCGAGCGTGCTTGTAGTACAGCAGTCAAGAGCAGTTGCAAGGGATATAAACGACGGAATAGATGCGTTGTCTTCTTCGTCGGCAAAACTCTTGGGCTGTGTATATAACAATGCAAGAAAGAGAGTCTTCCCGACGGCGTATGTAAAGCGTATTTACGGTGAATACAGTGAATATGACAATTACAGGAAATACGGTGAGTACGGTAATTATGCAAGAAGAAAAGAGCTTTCTGCATATGACAGACACTCAGGTGAAAGTGATTAATTGAATTGAGAAAAGGTAGTTGTTTATGGAAAGTGAAAACACGCTTGAAAAAGGCGGAATAGACATAAAGGCCATAATAGACGATATACTGCGTGAGCTGAAACGCTTGTTTTGGATCGTGCTTGTTTTAATGTTGATTTTTTCGGCAGTATTTTATGTACGGGCGAAGCGTTCGTATGTGCCCAGCTATACTGCGTCTGAAATATTCACGATACATGTAAATGCGGCAGAGGGAACATCGAGCAGTAATTTCTACAACAGTACGATGGCAACACAGCTTGCAAAAACATTCCCGTACATTCTTACCAGCGGCGTGCTCAAAGAAGTTGTGTGTGATGATTTGGGGCTTGATTATCTGCCTGCTTCAATATCGGCAGTTGCACTTGAGGATACAAATCTGTTCACTATCA
>JAFSFN010000197.1 GCA_017435185.1 Clostridia bacterium
ATTTGTAATGATACTCTCAGCATCATCATCCATTTCTTTTTCAACAGATGCTATATCTTTTTCAATATGCGCCATCGTTTCAGGAGACAGACGGAGCTTTTCTATGACCTTTTCATCACGCTCAAACAATTTTACCGCATACCAACGCTGCTGCTCGACAGGCAGATCATGGACAGTTGCTTCTTCTATGTGGGCAAGCGCATGCTCTACAGTACCCGAAAAGATATGGGGCAATGTGCGCTGTTCCTTGATGCGTATAGCATCTATTGCAGCAAATACCGCTTCTTTTATACCGGTTTCTTTAAGTGCAGATATCGCAACCGTCTTGCAACCCAAAGTCCTTGAAAGTTCATTGAGATTTATCTCGTCGCCGCTCTTTTTTACTATATCCATCATGTTTATTGCCACAACGACGGGAATGCCAAGCTCTATGAGCTGTGTCGTAAGATACAGATTGCGCTCAAGATTTGTTCCGTCAACAATGTTCAAAACGGCATCGGGACGCTCATCTATGAGATAATTTCGTGCAATAACTTCTTCCAAAGTATACGGCGAAAGCGAATATATGCCGGGCAAGTCAATTATTTTGACCTCTTCATGATTCTTCAGTTTGCCCTCTTTCTTTTCCACCGTAACGCCCGGCCAGTTTCCGACAAACTGGTTCGAACCCGTCAGCTTATTAAAAAGCGTGGTCTTGCCGCTGTTTGGATTTCCGGCAAGAGCTATCCTGATTTCCTTTTCCATTTCTCTCCTCCATGTCGGTTAGTTTCATCTAACATTTAGTCTTAAAAAAATGGGGATATCCCCTTTTTTTATTCGGTTTCTATCATTTCAGCATCAGCCTTGCGAAGCGACAACTCATAGCCTCGAACATTTACCTCAATTGGGTCTCCCAGCGGAGCAACCTTGCGAACATAGACTTCAACGCCCTTTGTGATGCCCATATCCATTATTCTTCTTTTTACAGCGCCCTCACCGTGAATTTTCACGACTTTCACTGTATCCCCTACCTTCGCCTGCCTAAGTGTATTCATATTGCGACCTCCTTTAAGTCTCAAACCATTATTTTCATCGCCATTTCCCTGCTTATAGCAATTCTCGATTCCTTGACATTGACTATCAGATTGCCGCCCATTGCAGATATTACGGTAACAGTTCCTCCGACAACAAAACCCAAGTTCTCCAGATGCTTCTTAGCTTCGGGATTACCGCCTATGCGGCGTATTATATTTTCTTCACCCATACTCGCAAGACTGAGCGGCATCATATATCCTCCGTATTACAGTTAGTTATAACTAACATGATGGTAAATAATTTAGTTAGATTCCTCTAACCCTTTAAGAGTTTAATGCAACTAACTGTATTTGTCAACAGCTATTTGCCGTTCTTGAAAAAAAAATCGCAGTATGGTAAGCTATAAAATAAGTAAACTTACCGGAAGTTGGTGCATTTTTCTTTGAAAATACAGCGTTCAGCCGAAGATTATCTCGAAGCCATGCTGATGATGCAGGAAAAACACGGATTTATCCGTTCAATTGATGTGGCTCAGCAACTCTCAGTAACAAAACCGAGTGTAAGCTATGCGGCAAAAAATCTGAGAAATAACGGCTATATTACAATGGATAAATATGGTCTTATAACATTGACGGATGCTGGCATGGAAATAGCCAAGCGAATGTATAACCGTCACAAACAGCTCACGAGCTTTCTTATACGCCTCGGCGTTGACGAAGCGACGGCAAGAGAAGATGCCTGCAAAATAGAACATGACATAAGCGAACAGACATTCGAAATGATATGCCGCCATGCAGGCACATTCAATTCATCTGAAGAAAAAAGCGAATAAAAAAGTTTACCACACTCTTACCGAGTCTATATGAATAAATCGTGCAATATCGTAATCATAGCTTGACAATGGTCGGTCAAGCGCATCAAAAGTGTGCGCTGCAACAAGCAGTTCAGGTTCTGTCGCAGTTATAACGGACGTATGGTAGAAATCTCCCCCACTGTTTCCGAACTGAACTATATCACCCACCATCGCATATCTTTGAGGCACAAGATGTCCGTGAGGCCCGACAGCACGATTATTAACCAAAAAATTATAAAGATATTCCACCCCTGTCCACGATGCAGTTCTGTCTGAAGCCGACCGATAATACCAACCCATCACAGGCGTGAAATTCATTATCTGCGCACCTGCATAAATGCACTGTGACGCAAAGTTCGTGCAGTCGCCCCCTATATTTTCAAAATCATAATACAACTCATTCCTGCTCATCGCCCATCTTCGGGCATATGCCACTGCTAAAGTGTTGTTATACGGTATTTCCCTCATTCTTCTCACCTCACATAATTATATTATGTTAAGGCAAACAAAAAGCTCCTTTCAAAATCGAAAAGGAGCTTGTATATTTTCAAATCTAATCTTCAATATATTCGGCAATATCTTCAAGACTGCAGTTCAAAACCGCCATATGGTAAACTGTTCTTCTGTTTGTATATGTTACAAAAGAAAATCCAGTGGCGGTACAGCGTATACAGTTCGTTATGCAACTCGTCAAGGTCTTAAAATTATTGAAATATAGTGAAATTCTTTTCTGCCCTTCGAGTCCCTTTGGCGCACAAAAAAGCATTCCATTCGGAATGCTTTTTTGTTGCGAAAGACTACCTAAACGGAGCAGAATTGAGGTAAGAAAGCCTAAAAGTGCACCACTATTTCTTATAGAAATTGATGTGCAAATGCTCCTCAAGACCAAACCGTTCCATAATATAGTGATTAACAATATAATTTGATGTATGCCACTGTTCGCAGGGGTGTCCTCCAATCGAGGCGGAGGTAGTTATTAAGGGCTTGCCGTATTGTTTTCTTAATATACCAGATAATTGTGCAAACGATTCGTTAATATCATAGGAATCAGATAAGTAATACTCTTGTGGACGGAATATTTCAATAAACTCAATCTTTAACGCATTGAAATGAATTCCAAACACGAGAGGTATATTACAACCAAACGCTCTACCTTCGAATGTAATATATCCATCTGTAACAAGTGTATATTCAATAGTTGATGCTTTTAGTAAATCAATAAAGGAGTGCGTATCAGGTGAAATAGCAATTTGCGGAAAGTCGATCACAAAAGTAGGATTTGTATTATTCTTTTTCAAAAAGGAGAACATAGTATCACCACCTTGTGAAAATTATATCATAGAAATGCTACATTTCAATGATATATCGCTGACGCGATATGATATACGGCGTTACCGTATGATATACTTGCTTCGCAAGCATGATATAATATCCGTTCCCATCATACGCGAAGCGTATATCATCTGCGAAGCAGATATCATAGCGTTAGCTATATCATCCGTGACCGTAGGGAACGGATATCATTGAAAAAAGTCCCTTTTGTCAGTAGACAAAAGGGACTTTTTTCTTGGAGCGGGTAATGGGAC
>JAFSFN010000198.1 GCA_017435185.1 Clostridia bacterium
AGTGAAGTTTTACCGTGGTCAACATGACCCATGATTGTAACGATTGGCGAACGCTCAATGAGGTTTTCATCGAGTTCATCGGTTTCATCGTTAAACTCCTGCAAAACTTCTTCCGCTGTTTTTGCTATGTTCTGCTCGACTTCTATACCGTAGTCAGATGCAATGAGAGAACAGGTATCAAAATCGATTTCTTGGTTTATGGTAGCCATTATGCCGAGAACAAAGAGTTTTTTGATTATTTCGGCAGCGGGCTTGCCTATCTTTTCGGACAAGTCCTTAACAGTTATCATTTCCGTTGTTATAACGGCCTTTTCGATGACTACGGGCTCGGGACGGTGTACCGTCTGCTGATTGCGGCGCGCCTTTCTTCTTGTGCCCATCGGTGAATCATCATCCCAATTTGCCTGGGGTGCCGCTTCTTTCATCATGGCCTTTTTATTCTTTAAGCGCTTATCTTCGTCTCTGTTGCCGCGGTTATAGTTGTTCTTGTTGGGGTCATAGTTGCTGACACGCTCTTTTGACGGCTGCATGGGAGGCATGCTTGCTGCACCCATTCTGCCGCCGCGATTTGTGCTTGTATTCTGGCGTTGCTGATATGAGCCCTGTTCTTTACCGCTGCCCGAAGGACGTTGCTGATACGAGCCGTCTCTTCTCGGTTCTTTGCCGCCGCCTGAAGTACGCTGCTGATATGCACCGCGATTGTTCTGATTGTTGTATGACTTTTGGTCTATCTGATGCGCACGATAACCGCCGTCCTGCGGCTTTGCCTGAGACTTGCTCTGCGTCTGAGGCCTTTCCTCGATCTTTTCGGAAGTCTTTTCAGCTTCAGCTTTCTCAGTTTTTTCAGCCTTCTCCGTCTTTTCTGCCTTTTCGACTTTCTTTTCCTTTGCCGCGCTTTCTTCTTTCGTTTCCGCGGTAGGCGTTGTCTCGGCTTCCTTGGACTTTTCTTCGGCAAAAGTATCCTCGCCTATATGTACGGCAAGGTCTTCTGTACTTGCAAGAACTTCCTGCAAGCGTCTGCGTTTTTCCTGTTCCTCACGCTCAAGACGCTCCTGCTTTTCTTTTTCCGCAAGCTGACCTTCCAAGGCACGCGCAGTCTTCAAAGTAGCTTCCATACTGCTCTGAGCATTTTTAATGCGCTCAAAAAGCTCCTTTGCCTGCACTTCCAATTCCTTTGCCGAATCCATAAATTTCTTCGGTTTTGCCATCAACAAACACCCCCGTGATTATTTCCTTGCTTATATGCTTCGCAAATCATGTTTGCAAATTTTATGTCGGAAACGACAGCAACCATTCTGCCCGACTTTCCGATTATCTCTCCCATGCCTTCAACAAACAGGCAATCTATGCCCTTACTCTCACAAAGTCGCACATAACGCTCCTTTGTAGCATCGCTTGCCTGAGTGTCGAGTATAACTATTCGAGCCTTGTTTGACTTTATTGTTTTTTCACAGACAAAATCGCCCGACATACATTTTCCGGCACGCATTGAAAATCCGATAGCGGTCTTAACGGTCACTTTCGTCAATACCCTCCCTGAGGCTTTCAAAAACCTCGTCGCTTATATCAACTTCGAGAGCACGCTCTATTCCTCTTATCTTGCGTGCTTTATCGAAGCACTCTTTTTTCGGGCAGATATATGCGCCCCTGCCCGACACTTTACCTGTGCTGTCCGCCACTGTTTTCCCATCGGAAGTTCTTACTATGCGAAGGAGTTCTTTTTTGGGATGCATCTCCCTGCAGCCTACGCACATTCTCATCGGTATCTTTTTTGGCGGCATTATTTATTTTACTCCTCTGATATTTCTTCGCTTATGCCTGCAAGGTCGGGCTCTTCGTCATATATGACAGCCTGCTGACCTTCAAAAGCATTCACTTCATCTTCGGCCTGGGACTGACTCTTTATGTCTATCTTCCAGCCTGTGAGTTTTGCGGCAAGTCTGACATTCTGACCTTCCTTGCCTATTGCCAGCGAAAGCTGGTTATCGGGAACTACGACCTTTGCGGCCTTTTCTTCTTCGTTTATATAGACCATGAGCACACGAGCAGGGCTCAATGATTTTGCTATGCAGATAGCAGGATCGCTGTCCCACTCGATGATGTCGATTTTTTCATCGTGGAGTTCGTTTACTATGCGCTCGACCCTAATGCCTTTCTGACCAACGCAAGCGCCGACTGCATCTATCTGTGCATCGGAAGAATATACCGCAACCTTTGTTCTGAAGCCTGCTTCACGAGCTATTGAACGAATCTGAACGGTACCGCTCTGTATCTCGGGAACTTCAAGCTCAAAAAGACGCTTTACGAGCCAGGGATGCGTGCGTGATACAAGCACCTGGGGACCCTTATTAGTCTTGCGGACTTCAAGCACGTACACCTTGAGTCTCTGGCCTGTTTCGTATGTTTCGCCCTCTATCATTTCAGTGGGTGCAATAAGGCCGTCAGTCTTACCGAGCTCTACATAAACGCCGTTCTTCTCGACACGCTGAACTATTGCCGTGAGAACTTCGTTTTCTTTTTCAACATATTCATCGAATATGACACCGCGTTCCGCTTCACGAATACGCTGTATCACGACCTGTTTTGCCGTCTGCGCCGCAATACGGCCGAAAGTTCTCGGGTCTATCTCTTCTTCGAGAACATCGCCTATTTCATAAAGCTGATTTATCTTCTTTGCGTCTTCAAGGGATATCTCACTGTGTTCTTCCTCGACCTCTTCAACAACGCTCTTTGACTCAAATACCTGGACTTCGCCGGTTTCTCTGTCTACCACTGCGCGGACATTGCCCACAGCACCGAAATTACGCTTATATGCCGCAACGAGTGCAGACTCAAAAGCGTCAATCAATATACCCTCTGAAATACCGCGTTCCTGTTCTATCGCGCGGAGTGCTTCAATAAATTCGGCGTTCATTGTTTTTCTCTCCTTGTTTTGTTAAAACTCTATGTACGGCTTGATACTTGCCGCGTCCTTGCGAAGGAAGCGAATCTCTTCACCGCCGTCCGCAGTTATTGTGAAACTGTCAGCATCATAGCTTTGCAGTGTGCCTTTATATTCTTTTTTCTTGTTTAACGGAGCATACAGCTTAACAGCTATTATATTGCCGATATTCCTCTCAAAATCTTTGTCTTTTTTTATGGGACGGTCTATCCCGACCGACGACACGCTTAAATAGTATGCTTGCTCTATAGGGTCTGCCTCATCAAGAAGCGGGTCTATCATGCGGCTGACATTTTCACAGTCGTTAAGATCAACTCCACCCTGTTTGTCTATATAGACAGTCAGCACCCAGTTGCCCTGTTCTTTCAAAAACTCGACCTCGTAGAGTTCATAGCCCATATCTTCGATGGGTTTTTTGACAATAGCTTCAACTGCTTGAGTTGCTTTCACTTTCTTCTCCCTCAAAACAAAAGAGCGGGATTTGCCCACTCTTTAACATTCACACTACAGCTTAAGCGCTGTTCTACATTGCAGATTATACCATACCCGCTTATTATTGGCAAGCATTACTTTCTTATATACATTTTGATTTGCTTCGGCTTTTTTTAATTCGCTTTATTGCCTTTATTCAAATATTCCTATCAGTATTGCTTTCTGTAATGCCGCTATGTCTCTTGAATTTACTTTTCCGTCATTATTATACTCCGCAGCAAGCAAGAACGCATCAACAAGCATGGTCTTACCCAGCAAATGTTTTTGAACTGCGGCTACATCTTTTGAATTTATACTTGCATCACCTATCACATCGCCCATGACCACTATAACTGCTATGTCAATAATATTACCGTCAGCCTCGATCAGATAGATTGTACATCCGGTACCTATAAGCGTATTCTCATCAATTATTGCTTCGCCGTCTTTGCTTACCGTAATTATTCTTTCCGAAGGATTTTCAAGATTCTCAAGAAATGCCTTGCGAGTTGTTTTTTCACCAACGCCGTTTATAAAGCCGTTTTCAACCGCATATCCGCTTTCTTTCTTCGGCGTAATCGTTTCCAAATCCGGTATAGGAGTTGCCTCGGGAGTTTCTGTCGGTGTTTCTGTCGGAGTTTCTGTCGGAGTTTCCGTCGGCGTTTGTGTCGGAGTTTCCGTCGGCGTTTGTGTCGGTGTTTCTGTCGGTGTTTCTGTCGGTGTTTCTGTCGGAGTTTCCGTCGGTGTTTCTGTCGGAGTTTCTGTCGGAGTTTCTGTCGG
>JAFSFN010000199.1 GCA_017435185.1 Clostridia bacterium
GTAATACCGATAGACGAATCCGCACCAAAAGGCAGGCTGATACTTCCCCAACAGCAAACCATAAGGGATATTCTCGATGCAGGCGCATCGGTGGTTGCCTGCCGTGACAGCGAGCTTGCCTCAACTCTCGGTTCACTTGCCGTAAAACCCAAGCTCGTAATAACCGATTCGCAGGCATTCGGCAAGGTATCAAAAGACACCCCATCCGATATCATGCTCACATCTTTCTCGATACTGTTTGCAAGATACAAGGGCGAGCTTGAAACGCTTGTCAAGGGGGCGGCAAAACTCGATTCACTTAAAGACGGTGACACCATTCTCATTTCAGAGGGCTGCACGCACCATCGTCAGTGCAACGATATCGGAACCGTAAAAATGCCTGCATGGATAACGAGCTATACAGGCAAAAAATTAAACTTTTCTTATACATCGGGAAACGAATTTCCCGAAAATGTAAGTGATTATGCACTTGTTGTACATTGCGGAGCATGTATGCTCAACGAAAAAGAAATGCATGACAGGTTAAGACGAATCGCTCTTTCCGATACGCCATGCGTAAACTATGGAATTGCGATAGCGCATATTCACGGCATACTCAAAAGAAGCCTTGAGCCTTTCCCCGATATTGCAAACATGATATCTTGACCTTGAATTTTTCAAACATAACAGCCGCCGCAAATTTTGCGGCGGCTGTTTTCACTAAGCAATAACGCCCAAATGCTCAAGCAAAATTTTCAGACCCATTATGATAAGAACCACACCGCCTGCAAACTCTGCCTTGGATTTATATTTGGAACCGAATTTGCTTCCCAAAAACACACCGACAGCCGAAAGAACAAAAGTAGTTACACCTATCAAACTTACGGCAGGAACAATATCGACCGTCAGAAAAGCAAAAGTTATGCCTATCGCAAGCGCATCTATACTCGTTGCTACGGCAAGCGGGAGCATGGCTTTGGGAGAAAAAGAAGAATCAACTTCTTCCTCCTTGCCGAATGATTCCTTTATCATGTTTGCGCCTATAAGCCCAAGAAGCACAAAAGCTATCCAATGGTCAACACTTTCAACAAGGCTTTGAAAGTTCACGCCGAGCCAAAAGCCGATAAGCGGCATAAGCGCCTGAAATCCACCGAAATACACGCCGACGGTCAAAGAATGGCGCAGCCTGACCTTTGGCACTGAAAGGCCTTTGCACACAGAAACAGCAAAAGCGTCCATCGACAAGCCGACAGCAACTATAAAAAGTTCCCAAATACTCATTGTTCTTCCTCGTTTGGATTTTTATATCATACTATGTTATCAAAGCCCCCGGCATTTTTCAATACGGCGTACTCCGATTTATTTACATATTCTTGACTTTACAGTAAAATTCACGAATGCTACAATTTTACTGCATTATTTACGGAGGTTTTGAGTCTTGTTAAGTTTGGTCTATTCTCGTCTTGCATTAATTTTGAAGCAGATACCTGTACGCCTTTGGGGCACATCGCTCATGTGCAGTCTGCTCGTTACACTCGCTTCACTGTTTGGCGTTCTGCCAATAATCAGTATTCCCATTGCCACAGCACTTGAATTTGGAATGTGCAGTATCTACCTTGTCGCATATTCAGGCAAGCCCTTTGTAACGGAACAGCTCTTCCTTGCATTCAAAAAGAATCGCTTTCTCCGCATAGTCGGCGGAATACTTTGGGCAAAGCTTTGGATACTCATATGGTCTCTCATTCCCGTAGTTGGAATAGTATTCGGAATAATCAAGGCATATTCCTACCGTTTTGTTCCCTACATACTCCTGACCGATCCCGAAACAGGCGCAACTCAAGCTATCAAAAAATCAATAGCAATGACCAAGGGACATCGCGGCGCAATGTTTGGCTGTGATTTACTCCTTGTCGGAATAGTATTTGCATTAACAGCCATACTGCTTCTCTTTGTGAACATTCGCTTTGTCGGCGTAATATTCGCAATACTGCTCGTACTCTTCCTTGTTGCCGCAGCAGTCATATTGCCCCTTGCGTCAGGTCTTCTCGATGCAGGCTATTTTTATGAGGTTTCTTCCGGCCACCTCAAGCAGACACAGCAGTCAAAATCAGCCGACATATCAAACGAACCGGCACAAATGAACAGATGCAATATCTGCGGAACATTAACCCCGGGTGCTTTCTGCACAAAGTGCGGCGCAAAAGTCAAGTAACCAAACTGAAGTCCGAATCTTCACTGATTCGGACTTCGTTTTTTTATCACAGGAATCGGCGTATATCAATCGCCAGCTTTTCTTCAAGATTTATAAGCCGCTTTGCAATATCTTTTGACACCTCATCTGCCGCTTCGTATTGATTCAAATATCTGTTGAGTGACTTCACGCCCATATTGCATCCATCAGTCATCAAATCTGCTATCGTTCTGTCTGACCCATCAGCCATGAGCTTCATGTTTGTCTTTATCCAAGACATACTCTCAGCCATAACATTGGGTTCTTTTCCGTCATCATGATATTTATCAAGCAACTGCTGTATCTCGCTGTTTAGCTTCTCATGCTCATTTTTGCAGTCTGTCAGTATCTTTTCAAACTCTTCCGAGTTCACGTGCTCCAAAACATCATCAATGGAGCCTACTCCCATCTTTACCCCTGCATCACACTCACGGAGCAGTTTTACGGTATCCTGTTCTATCATACAAATTCAACTTCCTTTCATTTGTTTATAGCACAAGTATTCCCGATAAAGAATGATTTTATTATCCTCGCATCTCTCGGTTTTTTTCTGCCGCTCCGAGCGGCTGCGAAAAAACCTTCGTGCTCCCGACTTCGCAAGCAAAAAAGCTATCGCGCTTTTTTGCTCGCTTCGACGAACCGCATTATTTTCCAAAAGAAAATATATGCTGTTCTCATTCACAGCCTTCTCCGCCAACACAAAACACCGCTGTAAACAGCGGTGTTTTGTGTTGGCGGAGAAGGAGAGATTCGAACTCTCGCGCCAGTCAACCCAGCCTACTCCCTTAGCAGGGGAGCCCCTTATAGCCACTTGGGTACTTCTCCACAGTCTATAATTTATATCAAATATATTAACTTTCTTTGGCGGAGAGAGAGGGATTCGAACCCCCGGTGCCTTGCAGCATCACTGGTTTTCAAGACCAGCTCCATAAACCACTCGGACATCTCTCCATTCGGTTTTCCCATTATAGCAAATGCATTTATCTATGTCAAGCATCTAAAAATTTGAGTCAGGTGAATTTTTTGTCTTTTCTTTTGCGTTTATATACGCATTGGATTATAATAGGTTCTATGGAAAAGAAAACGAATAAAACATCATTACTTAACCTGTATTTGGCTTTTGCCCGTATCGGTCTTTTCACTTTCGGCGGCGGTTATGCAATGTTGCCCATGCTTGAAAGAGAGTGTGTTGACCGCTATGGTTGGACCACTCGAGACGAACTTTTGAACTATTTTGCCATCGGGCAATGCACGCCCGGTGTAATTGCCGTAAATACGGCCACTTTCATCGGTATGACCGAACGCGGACTTTTAGGTGCCGCCATGACCACTCTCGGTGTAGTCACACCCTCTCTTGTGATAATCAGCATAATCGCTACGCTTTTGAGCAATTTTGCTCACATTGCTGCTGTACAGCACGCTTTTGCCGGTATTCGTGTTGCAATAGGTGTTTTGATAATCAATGCAGTCATAAAACTCATAAAGCAAAACAAGAAAAATATGCTCAATGCGATATCCATCGCAATATGCGTCCTATCATTCCTTACCGTAGTATTTTTCGACCTGTCACCCGTTTTCGTAGTTATTGCCGCAGCTGTAGTCGGTCTTGCTTTCGGCAAAAAAGAGGAGGATAACAAATGATATTCCTCACTCTTTTCATTGAATTTTTCAAAATCGGTCTTTTTGCAATAGGCGGAGGCCTTGCAACCATACCGTTTCTCTATGAGCTTGCCGCAAAGTATGACTGGCTCACACCTTCACAGCTTGCCGACATAATCGCCGTTGCAGAATCAACTCCCGGTCCCATCGGCATAAACTGTGCCACATATGCAGGCTATAATGCGGCAGGAGTACCGGGTGCAATAGCCGCAACGCTTTCCCTTGTTCTGCCGTCATTCATAATAATAGTAATAATTTCAAAATTTCTTTCCAAGTATAACGAAAACACGCTGGTACAGCGCACTTTTTCGGTGCTTCGTCCTGCCGCAACAGGACTTATTGCAGCTTCGGGCTGGACTGTTGTAAACGATGCCGTATTCAAACTTTCATCAAAAACGGCACTGTTTGCATCAACCGATATAAAAGCCGTGATACTCTTTGCGGTGCTTCTGATATTCACAAACATCAAAAAATTCAAGAAGCTCCATCCGCTTGTGTCCATCGGCATTGCCGCCGCAGTCGGCATAACTTTCAAATTTTGAAGACAGTTTTTAAGTTTCTTTTCGCTCATTCGGCAATATTCACTCCTTGCCGCTTCATATCATTTACTTTACAATTTTGGAGGTAGGAAATGCTTTTTTGTCCGCTCTTCAGCGGTTCTTCGGGGAACTCGTCATACATTGAGGCAGGCGACACTCATATACTGATAGACGCAGGCCTTACAGGTAAAGCGATAACCGAAGCATTGGGACAGCTCAAGGCAGACCCGTGTTACATCAATGCCATACTGATAACCCACGAGCATACCGACCATATAAATGCGGCAGGCGTTCTTTCACGCAGATACGACATACCAATTTACGCCAACGCAGGCACATGGCAAGCAATGCTTCCGCTTTTGGGCAATATCAGCCGCAAGAACATACGCGTTTTTGAAACGGAAAGAGATTTCTATATAAACGATGTAAATATAACTCCGTTCAAAACACCGCATGATTCCAAAGAGTCCGTAGGCTATTCTTTGCAGTATCACGGAATAAAGCTTTCTTTCATGACAGACATAGGTCATATCAACGAATATCTGCTCTGCGCTGTTGAAAATTCTGACTTACTGCTTATAGAGGCCAACCACGATGTTGAGCTTTTGAAAGCAGGGCCTTACCCCTATCATCTCAAGCGTCGCATTTTATCAGACACGGGACATTTGTCTAATGAAAACGCAGGAAAAGCGCTTGCAAAATTGTATAACCGAGGCGTATGCAGTGCTCTCCTGGGTCATTTGAGCCATGAAAACAATTTTGAACAGCTTGCAATGGAAACAGTCCGAAGTGTACTGCGAGAGAACGATATTCCCGACCAATGTTTCAATTTGGCAATGACGCACAGAAACCGTATAGGCGGAATTTATGAAATAGAATAGGAGTTGCTGAAAAATGGGCATACAGTCACGAGCAGGAATACTTCTTTTTATATCAGTATTGCTCCTTGCACTGTCCGCCCTTTTGGTGAACACAATCGACATGAGCGGCGAGCCGCTCTTTTATTATGTCGTAAATTCACTCTTTGTATCATTTGGTGTATTCGGCATACCCTCCTGCCTTTTCATATTTCAAAACAACACTTACGATTTCGGGCTTCGTTCAACAAAAGCGTCCGTAATGCTTCTTTCGTTTTTATCAGGCATATTCGCTTTTATTATCGGAAGCATACTGTCACTCATCTGTTCACAACTCTTTGATTCTTCAAAATCATCTGTTTTTCTGCCCGAGCCATCTTTTTTTTCGATACTTGTCGTCTGCATCGTTCCGGCATTGACCGAAGAAATATTTTTCAGAGGTATTCTGCTCTTTTCATGGCGTTCTTTAGGGAAACGGGCCTCAATAATACTTACATCCCTGTTCTTTGCGCTCATGCACTCACGCCCCGATTCTCTGCCCGCCATGTTCTTCATTGGCTGTGTATTGGGCGAAGCGGCTTTTCTTTCCTGTTCTGTACTGCCGAGTATGATAATGCATTTTTCATACAATCTCACATCACTTTTATTGTGCGGCACACTTGATATAGCCAATCTTACTCTAGAGTCTTTTTTCAAATTTCTTCCCATACTTTTTCTGCTCATGCTTTTCTCAATATCAGCTTTCATTTTCACAAGAAGCAAACTGCTTTTACTTTTTGAAAAGGAGGAAGTCACCGTTTTATCAAGCAAACGAAACAGAAAGCACTTTTTGTTTCCGCTCATTGCATCATCAGTGCTTTTGGCGGCTATAAATGTATTGACTTTTTAGGTCGTAAACGGCAATATATTCGTGTGACTGTTAAGATAATATGTGTAGGAAAACTGAAAGAACGCTTCTATGAGGACGCTGTAAAAGAATTTGCAAAGCGTCTTTCTCGCTATGCGTCTTTTGATATCATCGAAGTTTCGGACGAAAAAGCTCCCGAACAGCTTTGTTCATCACAGAAAACGCAGGTCAAACGCTGTGAAGGGGAACGCATACTCGCCCATATACAAAGCGGAGAATATGTAATTGCCACGGCAATCGACGGAAAAATGCTCAAAAGCGAAGAACTTTCCGAAAAATTGAGCGACATCATGCTGTCGGGCAAAAGTCGTATAGTTTTTGTAATAGGCGGCTCATTGGGACTTTCCGATGAAGTGCTTGCCCGAGCTGATTTTAAGCTGAGTTTCGGAAAAGCAACATTTTCACATCAGATATTCAGAATAATGCTGCTTGAACAAATTTACCGTTCATTCAAAATAATGAACAACGAACCTTATCACAAATGAGGAACAGAAATGATACATGAAAGAGAACTGCCTGTTATAGAGGCGTTGAAAAAGCTCAATATAGAATATAAACGTTATGAACACGAAAACGCCGACACAATGGAAAAATGTGAACATATCGGCGAAGATGTGGGCGCAAAACATTGCAAAAATCTGTTTTTGACAAACAGGCAATGCACCGATTTTTATCTCATGCTGACAGCGGCCGACAAGCCGTTTCGCACTGCCGTCGTGAGTAAACTGCTCGGCGTTTCAAGACTGAGTTTTGCGAGCAATGACCTACTATTTGAAAAACTCGGTCTGTTGCCGGGTTCAGTCACGCCGCTTGCGCTCTGCCATGAAGGGACACGCGGCATCACGGTAGTTATCGACGAAGATGTGGCCTCATATGAAAAGATATGTGTTCACCCCTGCGTTTCCACAGCGTCCTATGCCATGCAGACAAAGGAACTTTTACGCTTCCTTCACAGTTGCGGCAATGAGATTCGCTATGTTACAATAATGGGTGACTTGAAAGGAAATGATTGACAATGGAAGAACTCGAAAAAATCGTAACACCTAAGAATTTTATAGAAGAAGCAATAGAAAAAGATATGGAGGATAAAAAACTTTCCTCCATACAAACACGTTTTCCGCCCGAGCCTAACGGCTATCTGCATATAGGGCACGCAAAGGCTTTGTGCATCGACTTCGGCATGGCTGAAAAATACAACGGAAAATGCAATCTCCGCTTTGACGATACCAACCCCACCAAGGAAGATGTTGAATATGTCGATGCCATCAAAGAAGATATAAAATGGCTCGGTTTTGATTGGGACAAGCTCCGCTTCGGCTCTGAGTATTTTGACCTTTGCTTCGAGCTTGCCGTAAAGCTCATAAAAAAAGGCGTTGCATATGTGGACGACCTTTCAAAAGATGAAATGCGCGAATACAGGGGCACGCTAACATCACCCGGTAAAAACAGTCCCTGGCGTGACCGTTGTGTTGAAGAAAATCTCGACTTGTTTGAACGTATGAAGAACGGTGAGTTTGAAGACGGCTCACGCACATTGCGCGCAAAAATAGATATGGCGTCACCCAACATCAATATGCGTGACCCCGCACTTTATCGCATACTCCACATTCCCCATCATCAGACGGGCGACAAGTGGTGCATATACCCCATGTACGATTTTGCACACCCCATTCAGGACGCAGTCGAAGGTGTTACCCATTCTCTCTGCTCTCTTGAATACGAGGCACATCGTCCGCTCTATGACTGGGTCGTTGAACAGTGTGAATTTGAACACAAACCCCGTCAAATAGAGTTTGCAAGGCTCAACCTCACAAACACGGTAATGAGCAAGCGCTATTTGCGCCGCCTTGTTGAAGAAGGTCTTGTTTCGGGTTGGGACGACCCCCGTATGCCAACTCTCTGCGCAATGCGCCGCAGGGGCTATACTTCCGAAGCAATTCGTGATTTTCTGCTTCGTGTCGGTGTTGCAAAAGCAGATTCTACCGTTGATGCGGCGATGCTTGAACATTGTGTGCGTGAACATCTCAATGCAACAGCTTATCGCATGATGGCTGTCACCGACCCGATAAAGCTCATTATCACCAACTATGAAGAAGGCAAGAGTGAAGATATACAGCTTGAAAATCTGCCCTCAAGTGACGATACTTCCACACGCACAGTTCGCTTCTCGCGCGAGCTTTATATTGAGCGTGATGACTTCTCCGCAGATCCGCCCAACAAATATTTCAGGCTGAAGAAAGACGGTGAAGTTCGCCTCAAAGGCGCATACATCGTTCGCTGTACAGATTTTGAATCAGATGAAAACGGCAATGTAACTACAGTTTACTGCACATATGATCCCGAGACACGCAGCGGCGAATGTACCAGAAAAGTCAAGGGCACTCTCCACTGGCTCTCCGCTTTGGACGCTGTTCCTGCTCAGTTCAGGCTTTACGAGCCGCTCATTCTGGACGAAACAGACGGCGATGACGAGCGTGACTTTACAGAACGCCTCAATCCCGACTCGCTTAAAACGATACACGGATTTGTTGAAAAGGCACTTGCTGCTTCAAAGCCTTTGGATAAATTCCAATTCATGCGCATCGGTTATTTCTGCACGGACAAGGACCACACCGAAGCGGCACCCGTATTCAACCGCACAGTAAGTCTTAAAGACAGTTTCAAGATAAAATAACTATAAAAAGAGGATTAAACTTATGACGACCGTTCGAACTCGTTTTGCCCCCAGCCCCACAGGCTATTTGCATATAGGCGGCCTGCGCAGTGCATTGTACGCATATCTCTTTGCCAAGAAAAACGGCGGCGATTTCATTCTTCGCATAGAAGATACCGACCGTGAGCGTTTTGTCGAAGGCGCTACAGAGCTTATATACCGCACACTCAAAGATGTCGGAATGTATTGGGACGAAGGTCCCGATGTCGGCGGCGAATACGGTCCCTACATCCAGAGCGAGCGCAAAGATATGTATCTGCCATATGCGGAACAGCTCGTAAGAGAAGGCAAGGCATATTACTGTTTCTGTTCCAAAGAAGAACTTGAACAAAGGCGTGAAGAAGCCACAGCAAGGGGTGAAACTTTCAAATATGACAAGCATTGCCTCCACCTTTCTCAGGAAGAAATACAGGAAAAGCTGAATGCAGGCGTACCCTATGTTATCCGTCAGAACATACCCGAATCGGGCGAAGCATCTTTTGATGATATAATCTATGGTCATATCGCAGTTGACTGCAAAGACCTTGATGACACCATTCTCATCAAGGCAGACGGTATGCCCACATACAATTTTGCAAATGTTATAGATGATCATACAATGGGCATTACCCATGTCATGCGCGGCAATGAATATCTCGCTTCCACACCCAAGTACAATCTTCTCTATGAGGCATTGGGTTGGGAAAAGCCCGTGTACATACACATGACGCAGATAATGCGTGATGCACAACACAAGCTCTCAAAGCGTGACGGCGACGCTTCATACGAAGATTTCACAAGCAAGGGTTATCTTAAAGAAGCCATCGTGAACTATGTCGCGCTTCTTGGTTGGAATCCGGGCGATGACAGAGAGCGTTTCACGCTTGATGAGCTCATTGATGCTTTTTCGATAAAGGGCATGAGTAAATCCCCTGCCATATTCGACCCCAACAAGCTCACTTGGCTCAACGCCGAATACATCCGTGACCTCTCTCCTCAAGAGTTCACTTCTCATGCGCTCCCCTACTATGAAAAAGCAGGCATTGCGCATATGGATAAAGATATACTTTCTTCAATACTTCAGCCCCGTGTTGAAATATTCTCGCAGATACCCGAAATGGTAGATTTCCTTGCAAATCTTGACGAAGAATATTCAATCGAACTTTTCACGAACAAAAAATCCAAGACAAACCCCGAAGTTTCAAGATCGGTGCTTGAAATGGTAATACCGATTCTTGAAGCACTTCCCTCATGGGATACAACGCTCATACACGACACACTCATTTCGCTTGCTCAGGAAAAAGAAATGAAGAATGGTACTCTTTTGTGGCCCATCAGAATCGCCATGGCGGGCAAGCAGGTCACTCCCGGCGGCGCTGTTGAGATAGCAGCTCTGCTCGGCAGAGAAGAAACGCTCCGCAGACTTAAACTGGGACTTTCCAAGCTGTAATTTCACACTTATTTTACAGCTTAAACCTCTACAATAGCGTCAAATTATGCTATTATAGAGGTAGTATGCGAAATTTGTTTTTTATTGTCAATAAAACAGCAGGAAGCGGTCGTGCTGCAAAAAACTTTGCTCAAATCGAGGCAATGCTGCGTGACCGCCAAATTTCATATTCTTATGAAACGACCGAGTATATCGGGCACGGCGCAGAGCTTGCAAAAAAAGCCTATAAAAGCGGCGAACGTTGCATAATCGCCGTCGGGGGTGACGGTACGGCAAAAGAAGTCGGCGGTGCACTTGCAGGTACTGATGCGGTATTCGGTTTGCTTCCTTTCGGAACGGGCAATGACTTGTCGCGTCCGCTCCATATTCCAGACGAACCTGAAAAAGCGCTGGATATCATACTCAACGGCACTGTTCGCCCCATGGATGTGGGAGTTGCCAATGATAAAATATTCCTCAATGTTTCAGGCTTCGGTTTTGATGTTGATGTGCTTGAAAATACAGACGCTTTCAAAAAGCGTTTTAACGGCATGATACCATATATTTTCGGAATAATAAAATCACTTTTTTCACTCAAAAGCACACACATCACATTGACACACGACGGTGAGACCTGTTCGCAGGAATCACTGCTTGTTGCCGTCGGAAACGGCACCCATTTTGGCGGCGGCATGAATGTTACGCCCAACGCCGATCCGTTTGACGGCATGTTTGATGTCTGTCTCATACGCAAAGTAGGCATTTTTAAGTTTCTTACGCTTCTGCCGGTATTCATAAAAGGCAAACACGAGAAAGTAACTTCAATAGTCACTACTTTCAGAACAAACGAGCTGACTGTAAAAAGCAGCAGGGCTTATCCCATC
This sequence comes from Clostridia bacterium, assembly GCA_017435185.1. Classification (GTDB taxonomy): domain Bacteria; phylum Bacillota; class Clostridia; order Christensenellales; family CAG-138; genus RGIG3096. Next base: position 11,177 of record JAFSFN010000199.1, read on the forward strand.
AACTTTGACGGAGAGCTCGAACTAAGCACACCGGTACATTATCGCATGCTCAAAGGTGCGCTGAATATACTTGTTCCTTCAGAGGTAACAGCATGAGAAAAAGGAGCAGATCCTTCAAAAACGGAATAGGCTATACAATCCGCCGTCTGGCGGTATTGCTCATCGTGCTCCTGCTTGCAGTAGGAGCTGTTTTTGGCATAGTCTCGCTCATAAAGGGTATCGGTCCTCTCGACTCATATACTCTCATGCCTTTTTCTGCGTCTGACAAATATGTTTTTACAGGCAGCGGCTTCCTTTATCTTGACAACGATACTCTCATATATGATGACCTTAACGACAATTCCAAGGATTACTCATTCCGTGTGAGCGCCTCTGAAGTTGAACTTTCGGCTTCAAAAACAATAGCCGCATTGTACAACAGCAGTGCTGTTCAGATAGTAGGTGCTCAAACTCCAATAGAACAATCGGGGGAAGCATCAAAAATTTCGGCAGTTAAGTGCGGTCTTGACTATATCGCCGTCCTGTTTGAAGAAACTGACAGCAAGCACTTCCTTAAAATATTCGATAAAAACGCAGCTTTGATAGACGAGATACATCCCGAGTCGGATTATTTGTTCATGATGGACTTCGGATTCACCGATACAGACAGCAACACGCTTTGGACACTTCTTGTCGATACTTCGGCAGAAATTCCCATCTGCACCATAACAACATATGATCTGTCCAAGAAATCCACGACCGGCGTTATGACAGCCCAGCATCAACTTGTAGAATCGTTGGAATTTACGGATAACAGCATATTTGCCGTAGGCACAAACCATTTAATGCGTTATAATAACGGTAGTCTTATTTTCAGACTTTCGATATACGGTTATAAAGTGATAGATTACTCTTTCACTTCGTCAAAGCCTGTTTTCCTGCTCCAGCCTCGCTCATCCGACAGTTCTTTCTCAACAGTTAAGGTCTGTACGGTGTCCGAAAAAGAAACAGCCGATGACAAAACAATAACCATACAGCTTCCGCATGACACGCTTTCGGCTTTCCTTATGAAAGACAAAGTGGTTGCCTGCACAGCCGACACGATAAATACATATTCATTATCGGGCGAACTTCTCTCCAAAACAGACCCTGAGTTTGCACTAACCGCAAACGGTGCTGTGAAACTTAACGACAGCGAGATACTCCTTTACAGCGGTAATGACATCTATCGCTACCAGGTAAAATAATTCACGATTGGCTCTGCACAGAGTTCCAGAAAGGAGAATGTTATGAATCTTCTTGATATTGCTATTTTGGCAGTATTATTCTTCTTCATGCTTTCGGGCTTTTACAAAGGCTTTTTGTCAACTGCGCTTTCAACAGGCGCATACATCGTCTCGTGGCTCATAAGCATTATATTCCTGCCTCTTGCGGCAAACGGTATAAAACTCAATGCCGACCTTTACAACATGATGCTCTACTACACCGAGGGCAGTGAATTTATAAATGATATCGAGCTTTCAAGAGCTCCCATATCATCCATAAGTTCCTCGCAGCTTTCCGAAATCATCACGCAAAGCGATCTTCCCTACCCCATGGGCAAGGAAATACCTTCAAATATCGCCAACGAAGTGTTTGCTGACCAGGGCATAACTACCTTGGGTGACTATTTTAATCAGACTATAGTCTGCGTGTTCATAAACATACTCGTTTTCCTTTTCATGTTCGTTATCATCCGTTGCATACTCGCACTCATAATAAACGGTGTTGACTATGCTTGGGTGTTCCCCAAACTTCAAAAAGGCGATGCACTTTTAGGCGGCTGTGTGGGTCTCATACGAGGCATGCTTGCGGTATTCCTGCTGTTCATGCTTCTTCCCATAATGCTCACGGTGCTCGGAGACTTTGAGATAATCCGTGACTTTATCGACGGTTCATTCTTCACTCCGTTCTTCTATCGTTCCAATTTCCTTTTGAGTCTCATTCCCGGAGTTTAAGCTATGTATTTATCCGATAAATGGCAGGATTATGAAATATTCGATGCAGGCAACGGTCAAAAGCATGAGCGTTGGGGAGATGTAACACTTCTTCGTCCGGACCCGCAGGCAATCTGGCCAATGAAAGAGCCATCAAAAGTCGATGCAAAATATCTCCGTTCTTCTTCAGGCGGCGGTCATTGGGAGTATAACAAACAGCTTCCCGATTCGTGGACTATAAAATATCGGGACCTGCGCTTCATAGTGCGTCCCACCGGCTTCAAGCATACGGGACTTTTTCCTGAGCAGGCGGTAAATTGGGACTGGATGCGCGAAAGAGTTGAATCATTCAGACCTCGCCGTGAGTTTTGCGCACTGAATCTGTTTGCATACACAGGCGGAGCGACCTGCGCATTGGCGGCATCAGGTGCACGAGTAGTCCATGTTGATGCGGCAAAAGGCATGGTTTCCTGGGCTAAAGACAATCTTGCAGCGTCTTCGCTTGCCGACAAACCTGTTCGTTTCATCGTTGACGATGCTTTGAAATTCGTACTCCGTGAACAGCGCAGAGGTCATATGTATGACGGCATACTCATGGACCCTCCGAGCTACGGCAGAGGTCCTTCGGGCGAAATGTGGAAACTGGAAGACAACCTCTATGAACTCGTTGAAGAATGTGTAAAACTGCTTTCTCCCGAAGCAAACTTCTTCCTCATAAACTCATACACCACGGGCATTGCACCGTCCGTAGTAAAAGATGTTTTGAAAGTTGCACTTTCAGGAAGGGGCGGCACCATCACAGCTGACGAAGTCGGTCTGCCTATATCACGCAATGGTCTTGTTCTTCCCTGCGGCGGAAGCGGCAGATGGCAAAACTGAAATGAATATACGCATATTATATGAAGACAATCATCTTTTAGTAGTCGAAAAGCCTGTCAACATACCTGTACAAGGTGACAGTTCCGGTGATGAAGACTTGCTTTCAATGCTTAAAGGTTATATTAAACAAAAATACAACAAGCCCGGCGAGGTATATCTCGGGCTTGTTCATCGTTTGGACAGGCCGGTAGGCGGCGTAATGGTTTTTGCCAGGACAAGCAAAGCAGCATCACGACTTTCTTCGCAATTCGCCCGGAACACCGCAAAAAAGAGATATGCATCAGTCGTCTGCGGCAACACCCCTCCTTGCGAAAAACTTACCTGTCACATGGCAAAAGACGAGAAAACAGGCACTGCATATGTTGTAAGCGCTTCTTCACCGTCTGCGAAGTCAGCCGCACTTTTTTACAGGCGCATAGCCAAAACAAACGAGCTTTCGCTCATAGATATTGAACTGTTCACCGGCAGACACCATCAGATACGCCTGCAATGCTCGCACAGCGGTTTTCCCATCTGGGGCGACCAAAGATATAATAAATCCGCAAAAGTCGGTCAGCAAATAGCGCTGTTCGCATATTCACTTACATTAACACATCCCACTACAAAAGAAAGAATGACATTCACTGCAAAACCGACAGGCAAGATTTGGGAATGTTTCGACAAGCACCTTGACACGCTCATGAGCGGTATCTCTCTTGTTTATTCAGACAATGATATAATCGTGGTAAACAAGCCTTACGGCTTGTCGGTGACAATTGCTGACGGTGAAAAAGACACACTGGAAAGCCGCCTTTGTTCTGTTTATGGTACTGTATACCCTGTTCACAGACTTGACGCCACCACAAGCGGCCTTATAATATTTGCACGCAACACTCAGGCAAAGGCTTCGCTCGACACAGCCATTGCTTCACGAACACTTGACAAAGTATACCGTTGCATAGTAAAGGGTACACCGCCGCACAAAGAAGCAACGCTCAAATCCTGGGCAGTAAAAGACGAACAGTCGGCAAAAACCCTTGTTTTCGATACTTATCGTGCAAATGCCAAAGAAATGATAACTGCATATCGTGTGCTTAAAAGCAAAGACGATCTCTCACTTTTGGAGGTTTCGCTTATAACAGGCAGAACGCACCAAATAAGAGCACATTTAAGTCACATAGGCAATCCCATACTCGGCGACGATAAATACGGTGACAGAGCATTTAACGCACAAAAAAAGCGTACCGATGTTCATCTGTGTTCGATACGCCTTGTGCTTCATTTTGAAAATTCGGATTATCTTGCCCGTTTGAACGGCAAAATGTTTGAAATTACTGAGCCCTTTTCCCTTTGAATTTTGAAAATAGCTTTTGTTCTCTTCAGGCAACATTTTATATGCTCACCGCTCATGACAGTGAGCATTATACCGTTTGCATTTTCGCCACTTACATGAATTCATTTTTTACATGGATCCGTCCTTGCGCAATACCACGAGCACGGTTTTCAGAAGAATCCTCAAGTCCAGACCAATGCTCCACTCCCTGATGTACTTCTTATCCAGCTCCACCACTTCTTCAAAGTCTGTGATTTTACTGCGTCCGTTGACCTGCCACATACCCGTGATACCCGGCCTTATTGAAAGCCTTGCCCGATGGTGCAAATCGTATTTTTCCCACTCATCGACCGTAGGCGGGCGTGTGCCTACCAGCGAAAGATCACCTTTTAGGACATTATAAAACTGCGGAAATTCATCTAAGCTGTAATCTCGGATAAAATTGCCGATACCCTTTTTCACTGTACCGTCGGGGCGTATTTTGCATCCGATGATTCTCGGGTCTGCATCCATCTTAAACATACGTTCGTCACTGATACGGTTTTCATTCATAAGTTGTTTTTTTCGTTTATCCGCATCGGGATACATGCTCCGGAATTTATACATTCTGAATTTTTTACCGTTCTTCCCCACTCGCACCTGAGTAAAGAAAATAGGGCCGGGAGACTGCAAGCATATCAGCGTTCCGAGAATTACGGTCAGCACCAACGTAAACAAGCATCCTATGATTCCGCCTATAATATCCATCAACCGTTTTGCAACAGCCTGACGCGTACTGATTTTTGTAGTACTGATAGTTTGAACAACCTGGTCTCCGATTTTCTGAACCTGTCTGATCTGCCACTTCTTGCTGCCGATCTGATCCAGTTCCACATGTACAACAATGCCCATTTCGGTAATCAAATCTATCAAATCGTTAGGAACCGGGTAGTTCTCCGGAAGCGCTATATAAACCTCGTCCACCCACTTATTACAGAGAAACGATACCAGGGTATCCTTGTCTGAGGTTACGGGGACGTGCTCTATCTGCGTGTTTGTCATGTTCTCATCCAAAATGCAGATGCCGCGAATTTTATATTCTCCCTTTGCTTTTGTGCGTATTTTTTTAATCGTTTCGGCCGCTTGATACTTTGTGGAAACAACATACAGTGCGGCACTGGCAAACAGATATCCTTTTTTACGGATTATCCATTTCCAAGCCAGTCGCATAGTATAGGAAATCAGAATATAGTACACCGCCAGCAGATAGATAACTATTCTGGAATACTGCGCACTTTCCTTGGTACTGAACAGATAGAAAATAATAACCAGTTCCACAAAGAATACATGCTTGACTGTACGCATAAATTCCTTATAATAGCCTCGTCGCAAAACTTTCGAGAAAGTATTGTTCACAATATGAAACAGCACTACCACCAGACAGTAAAGGCAGAAAAAACTCAAATAGTACTTCAGTTGGTATAGGCTATCCCATCCATATCTGGAAACACACGCAAAAAAGAAAGAAATAGCCAAGGACAAAATGTCCAGTAATATAAAGTCGATATGTTTCAGCCATCCTTGCGGCTTTCTTCTATACATAATTTGTCATCTCTTTCATTTCGCGAACTGTTCAGTAAACTGTTATTTTTTAAGGTATCATGAATCGACAAATAAATCAACAGTATAAACCTGTATTCAAAAAGCGATATGTCGTTCTGTGCTGTTCCTCAATGGCAAAACTAATATTTTTCGATTGAAAACAATGAAAAAAAATGTTACTATTGCGTAGATAATACCATAAGGAGTATTGGATTTGAAAAAACCGGATAAATATATTTCTGTTCTGGAACCATATCTGAATCGAATACAGTTTTTTTCTTTGTATCTGGCAGGCGCAATGGTTTTTTTATTCCTTGTGCTTGGCAGAAAATTCGAGCATACCGCTTTCATTGTTTATCATACCGCCATGTTTGACACCTGTCTGGTTTTTTGCGTTTGCACCTTTTTGCAAATACGCAAAAACAAGACAAAGTATCCGTACCGTTCTGCCATCATGATGGTAATATGTTTTTTTATTACCATGTTGGTTCAGCTTATCTTGGGTGCAGGTTCCTACAACTATGCACTGTTGCCTTCCGTGTATTTGCTGGCACTGCCATTTGCAGCAATCACCCAAGATGAAGCAGAGCAAAAAGGTCTTAAAACTATAGCTCTTATCTATATTTCCGCCATGCTGATTTGGGTACTGTATACGATTCTGCTGATGTTGGATTGCCTGCCGCCATTCATGCGCAGCTATGTCATTTGGGAAGACTCTCGACTGAATGTTTTTTTTCATTCCAACACATGCGCTCGCGGTTTTATGATGGGCATCGCATTGTGTCTGGGTCTGAGCACTTGTTTTTCAAAAAAGATTACGAAAATGTTTCTGTTTTTAGCGGCTGCACTGATGCTTGCCGCCCTAGTGCTGACAAACAGCCGTACTGCGATTCTCATAACATGCCTTATGCTTTCCGGAATCATCTTTTTTATGATATTTCAGCAAAATCGTACTCGGTTTGCTTTTGCCGCAGTAGCAGCCTTAGCAACTGCTGCCATTCTTCTTCTGTTTTCGCATTCCCTGTCTCAGTGGAACAGCAATAGGCTTATTGCACAGCAATCTGCATCGGGAAACGCAGTACAGCAAGATACTTCCTTGCAGGTCAACAGTCAAGCCGCTGAACAACATTCTTACAGAGTACTGCTCGCCAAAACAAACTCACATCGTGGAAATGAAGTCCGTCAAACGAGCTCTGTTTCCGGATTATGCCTGTCAACCGCCACTGAAACTGTTTCTGAGACGGCACAATCTTCTATAGGTCACAGCAACCAAAACTCTTTTGTCACCGACTTGCCCAGTTTGAATAATCGGACAAACATTTGGAATGCAGCACTTCAACTCATTCGCGAGAATCCGTCCATACTGATATGGGGCACCAACAGCACGGAATTGATGATTGAAAACACCCTGGTTCCGCACACCCATAACTCTTGGCTGGAGATTTTGCTCAGAATGGGAATCATCGGTTTTGTGTTGAGTTTGTTCTTCACTGTGCAGACGATATGGTCTTCTCTCGTTTTATTGCGACACCGCAGGACCGAGCTTTGGAAGAAGACCATCTCCATAATGATGCTGTGCCTTTTGATTTGCAGTTTCTTTGAGCCTTCCCTATTTTTCTCTGACTGTTCTTGGCACTTTACTGATTTCTTTTTCTTCCTTTGTCTGGGATATATGATTCAGTGGAGAAAAGGACTCTCCATAAATACAACAAAATAGCATTTAATGTACAAAAAAAGCGTACCGATGTGCATTTGTGTTCGGTACGCCTTGTGCTTCATTTTGAAAAAACTGATTACCTTGTCCGCTTGAACAGCAAAATATTTGAAATTACTGAGCCTTTTTCCCTTTGAATTTTGAGAGTATGTTCTTGATATATACAAGCAGCATCTTTATCTCTTCACACTTCATGAGAATAAGTGAAACAAGATAGGCACCTCCGCCCAAAAGTACAGCTGCCGCAAATCTTATCAGCGCACCAAGTGTGCCTATTGTTTCAAACGAAACGAGAAGTCCGTCAACACCTATCAAAACTCCCACACTCACAATACCCGATACAATCATTGCAATTATGGAATGTTTCTTTGTGCTGAGCTTTACGCTTTCAAGGTCGCGCCTCATACTTACGATGAGGAGTGCAGAAGCAATTAAGCTCGATATTGCCGTACCGAGTGCGATACCCGCAATACCCATCACACGACTGAGCAATATGCTTGATACGATATTTGCCGCAACTGCAATTATGCCGTTTATCATGGGCGTTTTAGAATTTTCCCTTGCGTAGAAGCCACGCACCATCATCTCTCTTATGCCGGTGAAAACGAAGCCGAGTGCATAATATTTGAGCGCCGCACTTGTCAGCCTTGTAGCTTCGGGATTAAACTGACCTCTTTCGTATACTATACGAACTATATCATCCGAGAACATGAAGGCGATTATGGATATAGGGATTATGACAATGCCTATCATACTTATACTGTTAAGCAGATTGGAACTGTATTCTTCCGAGTTGCCCTCAGCCGCATTGCGTGTAAGCGTAGGATACAACACCGTTGTAAGCGATGTTATGAACACCGCAACAACTAAAAGATTTAACGTTCCCGAATATGAAAGTGCGGAAACCGCTCCCTCTCCGAGATTTGAAGCCAAGTTCTTGTCAACAATATTATTTATCTGATAAACGCTGTTGCCAAGCAATATGGGCACAGCAAGTTTTATCATGCGCTTGATATCGCTGTCGAAAAGTTTCTTGGGTACAGAGAACTTGAAACGCTTCTTTGCGAATATGAAAAGGAATATATTCTGTATGGTATGACCTATAACAGTAGCCCATGTAAGAATTGCAACATCCTGCGTTTTTCCAAACACGAATATGCCGCCGATAACCACGACATTGAACAATATAGAGCCTATCTGTACACGAACAAACAGCTTGCGTGCATTCAATATGGCCGCAAACATGCACTGACCCATCAACATTATGAATGCAACCATGACAA
>JAFSFN010000200.1 GCA_017435185.1 Clostridia bacterium
CTCTGCTCATCACCTATATCGGCAAAAACTTCGTCGAACACTGCCAGCTCCGTCCCCACATTTGCGGGAACAAACATTCCTGACTGCGCCATGAGCGTGAACAGCCCCACAGTCTTGAGCGTGACTGTTTTTCCACCCGTGTTCGGGCCTGTGATTATCAAGGTTGAGAAATCTTCCCCAAGCCACACATCTATCGGCACTACCTTGTTTGCATCAATGAGCGGATGTCTTCCCTTAACTATGCGAACACGCCCCGAAGCGTTTATCTTGGGCATGACGGCATTCATCTCCCTTGAAAGAAGCGCTTTTGCAAACACCGTATCAATATCGCCCACAAGCTCCATATCTTCGTATATATCGTCGGCATACGGAGCGGCAAGCGCGGTCAATTCCGTGAGTATCCGCTCTATTTCTTCCTCTTCCTGTGCACAAAGTTTTTTATACTCGTTTCCAAGCTCCACGACCGACATGGGCTCTATGAACAATGTTGCACCGCTACCTGACTGGTCATGTATAAGTCCGGGAACATTTTGTCTGTATTCCTGCTTGACAGGAAGCACAAAACGACCATTTCTTATCGTTATCAGCGGCTCCTGCAAATATTTCTGATATGTTGTCGAACGTATCATTGCATTGAGCTTTTCTCTGACTCGTTCGCTTGTTATACGCATCTCTCGCCGTATCTTCATAAGCGCAGGCGATGCACCGTCACTTATCTCATCTTCACTGATTATGCACCGCTGTATCTCTTCTTCGATGCTTCTGTGCGTCATTATGCTGTCTGCCATTTGTTTGAGCTGACCGCTCTCACAATTGGAAGTTATAGTTTCCTTACAGCTTCTTGTTGCTTTAAGACACCTTGCGATATCGAGCAGTTCTTTTATTGAAAGATACAGCGCCGCATGCATACGCTTGAGCCCCTGCCTTATATCCGGGAAATCGCACACAGGCGAACCGCCGATTTTGAACATCACGCTTTCCGCCTCTGCCGTAAGTTCCAAACGACGCTTTACAGCATCAAACGAACTCACCGGACGAACAGTTTTAACAGTCTCACGGCCTATACAGCATGCCGTATAGGCTTTGAGTTTCTCTGTTATGAGGTCATATTCAAGTGTTTTTAATACTTTTTCGTTCATCTCATCAATTTATCAGTCAACGGCCCTGTTATAGTGGCCTCTTGTTAAGTTCTGCGGCTTATTTATATTGCCGCTGAGTGTTTCTTTTATTATGCGCTCCACATCTTCTCCTCTTTCATCCGAAAATGAAAGTATTATTGAATCGGGAGTCGGAAGCTCTTTATAAAGGTCTCGTATATCTGTTATATCGCAGTTGAGCAATATTATACTGCAATCATTTTTCATGCGTATATTTCTCAGCTTAAACACTCTGCCCTCTGCGTCTGTCATCGTACCTGCATCACCTGCGCATTTTTTGCACTTTCCTCGCTCTTTGAGCACACAGTGCGTGAGCTGCATAAGCGGCGCTCTTCCGTACACCCAAACCGAACCGCCGGTATTTTTGATAATATCACGCATCTGCGGCTTTGTCAGTTCAAGCGAGAGTGTCACCTTGTCAAAGCCCATGTCATA
>JAFSFN010000201.1 GCA_017435185.1 Clostridia bacterium
CTTTACTTTGAATTTGAGACGGAACATCTCCCCAACTCCCAAAAATTTATGCTGAGCATCGTTTCCGTTCTGATCCTTTTTGAAAACGCCGGACATTGCAATTCTCAAAGTACCGGTGCTGTTGTCGGCGCCAACGGATATCTGCGGATAATCGGTTGACGAAACACGCTCATCGGGATTATAGCAGAGTATTGAGCTCTGCGGCACCTGAGCAAGCGCGGCAGTTTCAAAAATATCAGCATCAAACTCCACCGTAAACTGCATATCTATGAAGCCCGACGAATTCTTAGTCACAAATACAGGAACGTCAACAAATGATGTTGAAGCAAAGTCAAACTCGGCATCACCGACTTTTAGTTCAATCTCCGTATCGGCAAAAGCCGTGGGACAAAGAATACAGACAAAGATAACGGTAAGTATTGCTGTGAACACAAACTTAAACGGAGCTTTCACTTTATTTCCTCCCTAATTTTTATGTATACCGAAAAACAAGTTGCTTTTTTAATTCTTATTATACCTAACAGAACAAAAAAAGTATATACTTTTAGACAGGCTTTTAGTAAAATGTTAATTGATATTTTATTAGAATTTCTGCCTTTTACGGGCTCAGGAGCATTTTTATGGAACCTTGTGATTATGTAGTTCTTCGTTTTGACGGGGATTATGCCGTTCTTCAACGAACAGACATTGAAACGACCGATACCTTTTTCATTGCCAGAGCATTTCTTCCTCCCGAAGCAGATGAAGGCAGTAAACTTCATTTTGAAGCCTTTGAATATGTCCTTACAGAATAAAATTACCATGTTGACATATTTATTGACGGTGAATTTCTATTGCAGTAAAATAAAAAATATTATTAAAAAATACTATTCGGAGGAACCGTAAATGTTCAAAAGATTTATAGTCTTTTCACTCGCACTTTCCTTTGCTGTCTGTGCGTTTGGATGTAAAAGCAAAACTCCCGATGTAGATACAATAACAGGGAAAAACTCACCCACACCTGCCGCTTCGGCAAATTCAGGCAACACACAAAACAACAATAATAATGACAACGAGGAACTTCAGGTCACGACCTTCCCCCCGATTGAAATGACGGATGGTTGGCCGTCCAAAGGCATTTTTGCAAATCTTCCCGCTTATAAGCACAGCGGAAATGTAGGCGAGCCCTCAATGCCCGACACATATAATATCACGGGAACAGTCAAAAGCGACTTTAACGCATACTGCAAAGACCTTGAAGCAGCAGGCTATGTTAAAGCGCAGGATTCCTCCGAAGGCAATATAACACGCTACATATACGAAAACGAAGCTAAAAACACACTTGTAACAATTGCATACTGGCCTGATTATCAGGAAATTGAAATACTTGCCGAAACACTCGACGGCAGCATCGACTACTCCAACAAACCCACCATTAATATTGATTGGAGTACAGCGGAATACCTTTCAATAGTTCCCGAATATAAAGAAGGCGGCCGCATAATCGACTCTCACAGTTATCGTGAGCCCGATTCACCCGAAGATTTTATTAAAATAGTTGATGCCGACATTTCAGACTACAACGCATATAAAGCCGCTCTGCTTACAGCAGGCTTCACACAGGGCAATGTCGCAAACGAGGGTTGGCATACCGAATCTTATTACTATGCAAATCCCGAAATGCCCGACTTCACTGTAGAGCTTTACTATGAGCTCAACGGTCTTACCACAGACAATATCATCATAGGCATTACAGTAATACCCAAATCCATTGTATAAACATTAAAACAATTAAGACAACTTTGAAAACTGCATCGAGCTTATTGCTGGATGCAGTTATTTTTTGTTTTTATTTCAATCTTACGCCGGCATCTCCCTCAAAGTAAAGCGCCAAAGCACCGGGGCCTATATGCGAGCCTGTCACAGGCTCATGCTTCACTATAAGAATATCGCTCGGCACAAACTTTTGCTTTATCAGCTGTGCAAGATATTTTGCGTCTGCTTCACAGTTTGCGTGTGATATTCCCACAAGCTGTTTATTGGGATTTTTTACAAGCGCACCATATTTTTCGGCCATGGTCTTAATTGCTTGTCGGCGTCCTCTTATCTTGTTAAACGCTACTATCTTCCCTTCATCATTGCCTTTGAGCAGTGGCTTTATCGAAAGTACACTTCCCATTATTGCACTGAAATTCGACAGTCTGCCGGTTCGACGAAGATGTATAAGATCATCAACAATAAACACCTGATACATTCTGTCACGAAAGAACTTTATGCGCTTAGCTGTTTCGTCTATATCCATTCCGTTGCTTCTGCACTTAGCCGCTCTAAGCACAAGTAGCCCTTCCCCCAAAGATGCGCCGAGGCTGTCCACAAGAACGATACTTCTCCGAGGATACTTCTCAAGCAATTCCTTTTTTGCAATCTGTGCAGATGCAAAAGAGCCGCTCACTCCCGATGACAGACCTATAAACAGTATATCCCTGCCTGCTTTAAGCATAGGTTCCATATATTCCATATATCTGGCAGGATTTATTTGTGAAGTAGTAATCTTTTTGCCTTTGCGTATCGATTCATAGTATGCATTGTCATCAAAAGCCTCGGTATCATCACAAAAATATTCCTTCTCATTAGAAAAATATGAAAAAGGAATTATAGTTATATTATTTTCCTTTGCAATCTTCATCCCCAAATTTGAAGCTGCATCCGTAATGATTTCAAAAGCCATTTTGTTTTCTCCTTAATAAATTCAAATGCCGAATTTATTATTGCCATTATGCACAAAAAAACTCAACCTACAGAATCAAAAAGCAAGTATACAGATAAAAATAAAGCGGTGGAGAAATTTCTCTGCCGCTCTACTGTTGGTAGAAAGTGCCGTTTTATGGGCTTTTCAACGCTTGTCCTTTATCTTTGACCAAAAAATGATTATAACCTGAGCAGGTGCTCCCAACAAGAATATAATCCATATATTCATACCCAACGGAAGCATCGACAAGTATACAGACGCAAGTACAGACCACATCAAAAGTGATACGATAAAATAGTTAGTGCGTGAATTGAACCATACACTGTTTAGAACGAGCCACACTATAAGCGATATCGGCACCGCATATACAAACGAGAGCCAATGCAATTTTATCTCGGGAGAGAGTAGAGAGATCAAAACAAAGCCCAGCAAAGCAATCAGCCATACTGCAAGTATAGATATGCCTATCACAAAGCCGCGATTATATTTCGGCGCGAATTCCTTACAAGATTGCTTCTGATCATGTTCTTCTTTAACAAGATAATCAAGCGACACACCAAACAACTCCGCAATTTCTGCAAGCACCGCAATATCAGGCATCGACTCTGCACGTTCCCATTTAGATACAGCTTTATCCGAGTAATTCAGTATTTGAGCAAGCTCCATTTGCGTCATGCTTGCTTTCTGACGCAATTGAGCAATATTTTTTGCCACTATGGTTTTTATGTCACTCATGCCAACCCTCATCACTGATATTTTAATGTATTATATCATATAAAAGGGTCAGTTCTACGCCTATTTTTTATATATACCGATATCGGTCCCGCTGTAATAATGTGTAAGTATTTCAATATAGTTACTTCCGTTCTTTGCCATAGCATTTGCACCGTATTGGCTCATCCCCACTCCATGACCGTAGCCGTATGTAGTAATCTTAACTTTGTCTGCTCCAAAATTGATTTTGAAATTGGCACTGTCGAGTTCAAACAGCTTTCTCATATCTCTTCCGCTTACCGTTATACCTCCAAGCTTTATCTCCTCAACTCTGCCGCTCTCATAGCGGGAAAGTATTTTTATGTTTTTGCTCACGTTTTTCGTGCTTATATCGGCATCCTTCCATTTTGAATTTATCTTTCGAGCAAATTCTTTCAACGAAAACTCCACGCTTTCTTCATAGTGGGAAGACTCCACATCGGGACTGTTCACGCTCAGCAAATACGGTCTTGATTGCGAAAAAACATTGACTGCCGCTTCAGTCATTCCTCCTGAATTAGAATGATACAGTGCCTCTATAGCCTCACCGTCATATGTAATTATCTTTCCTTTTGTGGAATAAACAGCGTCTCGCACTTTGTCAATATTCTTTTCGTAGCTCTTATCCCAGTTTTCTTTGAGCTGCTCATCACTTTTGTAGGCTTGACAGCAACTGCTGTCGGTGCATATTTCACCCTCTCCTTTTTTGCACGCATTACCATCAAAGATTTCCATATGCCGCACTGTAAATGTGCGTGCCGCCACAGCCTGCGCCTTTAACGCCTCGATTTCAAACGATACAGGCATTTCCGCCGCTACAACACCCACAAGATACTCTTCAAGGTCCAAAGTTTCCGTTCTCTCATCACGGTGCATATATACACTTATATCCACGCTTTCAACACTTTCTTTATTCGCATTATCGTCAGATGCAGATAGCGATGTCTTTGCTATAACACACCCTCTGAAGAGCAGTATCACTACGCTCAAAATTACTGCAGTCACAACTGATATTACGATGTATTCAGGAATTGTTTTTTTATATTTTCTGCCACTCATACCACAATGTATATGCGCAAATTTTTAGTGTAATGTTCACAAGTTATACATTGCTGTTCACCATTCACAATAGTATAATAAAGAATATATCTGATGATGCATTGGAGTATGTTATGATAAAAGCCGTAAATTCAGGAGACAAAAACGCATTACGCAAATTATTAAAGCTCTATTCGCAGGCAATATTCCAGCGTGCGCAATCCAACACGGGAGATTCAACCTCTGCCAAAGAGATAACGCGTGTTGTTCTTGTCGACATTGCAAACTGTGCCTCAAACGGCACATGCCGTGAAGATATTGACGCATGGCTCATGTCACTTACCGATTCAAGGTCTCAGGAATACATTGCACAAATGCAGTTGCGTGAGGCCGAGAACAACAGACGCATGGCTCAAAAGCAGAGCTACTTTACAGCTCCCACCGTGTCGGGCACTGTTCCGTCTTCAACTGCATATGCGACAAACCATTCTTCCATATACGAAAGAGAAGATCCTTTTGCTGAAGAAGTTACCGCAGAAGATGAGTTCATTCCGTTCTCACCCACACTTACAATACCCGAATGTCCTGAATTTTCAGACAGGCAAGATGAATGTTCCACTCAGTCAAGAACATCTTCCATAACGCCTCCCTCGGCACCTTATGTAGAACCGCTCCATGCAGCGCCTTTTGTGCCGCCCCAGTATGTTCCGCCTCAATATACTCCCCCTCATGCATCGCCTGTTATTGACGAAATAAAC
>JAFSFN010000025.1 GCA_017435185.1 Clostridia bacterium
AGATGAAGCGTTTGACACAGCGAGAGTTGAGGACAAGCCGATATTTTTGAGCATCGGATACTCGACTTGCCACTGGTGCCATGTCATGGCACATGAATCGTTTGAGAATGATGAAGCGGCCCGAATAATAAACTCAAACTTTATTCCCGTCAAGGTGGACAGAGAAGAACGACCCGATGTGGACGCAGTCTATATGGCGGCATGCATGGCTATGAACGGCTCGGGCGGCTGGCCGCTCACGGTGCTTATGACCCCCGATAAAAAGCCGTTTTGGACGGGAACATATCTCACAACAAAACAGCTTAAAGCACTTTGTTTGCAGGCAGCCGAACTTTGGCAAAGCGAAAGGGAAAACATTCTTGCTTTTTCAAACTCGCTTACCGAACATATTGCAAATGAAAAAAAAGCAGACGGAGCTTCTCCCGACAGAAAACTGCTCGAAAAGGGCGTATCACAGCTTGCAAAAAATTTTGATGCGAAGTGGGGCGGCTTTGGTCAAGCCCCGAAATTTCCGTCAGCTCATAATCTGCTGTTTTTGATGCGTTATGCAAAACACGCCGACAACGATTCTGCACTTATTATGGCAGAAAGAACGCTTGAAGCGATGTATCGGGGAGGTATTTTCGACCATATAGGCGGCGGATTCTCGCGATATTCGACGGACGGAATGTGGCTCGTTCCCCATTTTGAAAAGATGCTCTATGACAATGCACTGCTTGCCATGGCATATACAGACGGATACTTGTTTACAGACAGAGCTTTCTGTGAAAAAGCGGCACGCCGCACACTTGATTATGTGCTTGCAGAGCTTACTTCCGATGAGGGCGGTTTCTTTTGCGGACAGGACGCCGACAGCGAGGGTGTTGAGGGCAAATACTATCTGTTTACAAACGAAGAAATTGAGACAGTGTTGAATGAAAGTGAAGCGGAGGCGTTTTGTAAACGCTTCGGAATTACGGTAAAGGGTAATTTTGAGGGTAAAAATATACCCAATATGATAAAAACCGATGATATCGACGGTGATGCAGAGGGAATGAACGAAATACTTGCCAAGCTGTATGAATATCGTCTCAAGCGAACGGCGCTCCACAAAGATGACAAGGTGCTTACTGCATGGAACGGCCTTATGATAGCGGCATTTGCAAGGGCAGGGCTTGTTTTCGGCGAGGAAAGCTATATAAATGCGGCAGTATCGGCGGTGCGGTTTATAAAAGAAAAGCTGACAGACAGTAAAGGGCAGCTTTTGGCACGCTGGCGTGACGGCGAAGCGGCACATGAGGGAAAGCTCGATGACTATGCTTTTTTTACATGGGGACTGCTTGAACTTTATAAGACGGTATTGGACGCAGAATATCTTAAAATGGCAGAAAATACGGCGCTTTTAATGCTCCGATTCTTTTTTGACTATGATGAGGGGGGATTCTATCCGTATTCTCACGAGGGCGAACAGCTCATCACACGCACGAGGGAGATATATGACGGAGCAATGCCATCGGGAAATGCAGCCGCACTGCTTGTGCTGTCAAGACTTGCAAGAATAACGGCAAAGGAAGAATTTATAAATCCCACACAGAAGCATATTGGCTATATGTCCGGGGCGGTGCGTGATTATGAAGCCTCGCACTGCTTTACTTTGTTTGCACTGCTTGAAGAATTGTATCCGTCGTCAGAGCTTGTGTGTGCCGCCGAAGAAATTCCCGATGAGCTGAAAGCGTTTTTGCGTGATGAAGCAGGCGAGAATATCGAGGTTGTGCTCAAGACAAAAGAAAATGCACAAATGCTCGAAAAAATTGCGCCGTATACGGCAGAATATAAGATCGAAGCACAGCCGACGTATTATCTTTGCAGAAACAGGGCGTGTCACAATAAAGTGACCGACATTTCAAAGCTGAAATATGCTTTTGAAAATAATCATATAAACTGAAAAACATGGTGGCAGTAATGCCGGGTTGTTTGGTATAATAAAGGAAAATTTGTACAAAAGAAGAAGGGGAACAACAATGCTTGAAAAACTGTTCAAACTGTCTGCAAGGAAGACGAATGTTAAGACAGAAGTCATGGCAGGTATAACCACATTTATGACAATGGCCTATATTCTTGCGGTCAATCCGAATATTCTCGGTGAAGCCGGCATGGATCCGACTGCCGTTTTGATAGCGACGGCGCTGGCGTCGTTCATAGGCACTGCCTGCATGGCGTTGAGTGCCAATCTTCCGTTTGCGCTCAGTGCAGGTATGGGGTTGAATGCTTATCTTGCCTACACGGTCGTCGGAGCGATGGGATACAGCTGGCAGGTGGCGTTGCTTGCTGTGTTTATCGAAGGCATAATATTCATGGTCTTGTCGCTGACAAATGTGCGTGAAGCCATATTTAATGCCATACCGTACACTCTCAAATGCGGTGTATCGGTCGGTATCGGTCTGTTCATTGCCTTCATAGGCTTGCAGAATGCAGGCTTGTCGGTCGATGCTTCGACGCTTGTTACAATAACGAGCTTCACAGACAATTTCAGCACAGCGGGCATATCTGCGCTGCTTGCTGTAGCCGGCCTTTTGATAACAGCGATGCTCTATATACGCAAGGTCAAGGGCTCTATTCTTTTCGGTATAATCATCACATGGGCTCTCGGCATGATTTGTCAGGCTGTCGGTATCTATGTTCCCGATGCTGCAGCAGGTTATTACAGCCTGTATCCTTCTTTTACAATTACCGATTTCTCAAAGATAGGCGAAACATTCGGTCAGTGCTTCAAAGTGGACTTCAGCAGTGTCGGAATAGTCAACTTCATTGTTGTTATGTTCTCGTTCCTCTTTGTTGATATGTTCGATACGCTCGGAACGCTCATAGGCGTTGCCACAAAAGCGAATATGCTCGACAAAAACGGACGATTGGAAGCCATTAAGCCTGCTTTGATGGCCGATGCTGTTGCTACAACGGCAGGTGCGGTTCTTGGTACATCGACCGTAACAACATTTGTCGAATCAGCATCGGGTGTTGCAGTTGGCGGTCGTACCGGCCTTACGGCAATGGTCACAGCAATATTGTTCCTTTTGTCAATATTCTTTGCACCCATATTCACGGCAATACCGTCGTTTGCAACGGCACCTGCGCTTATAATGGTCGGCTTCCTCATGGTAACCACCATTGCTGAGATCAAGTTCACCGAGGACAATTATACCGAAGCTATTCCCGCATACCTCGCAATCATTGCAATGCCGCTTTTCTACAGCATTTCCGAGGGCATCTCGTTCGGTATCATTTCATATGTAGTACTCCATCTCCTCACAGGCAAGGCGAAGAAAGTTTCCGTACTTATGTATGTGCTTGCGGTATTGTTCATACTGAAGTACATATTCCTGTAAAAAAGGCGGCAAAAACAAGAATGATACATCGGGAAAATTATACGGTTGCATTTGAAGATTGCGGCAAAAGTGATGAAGCGTCGGTTATAGCCATATTGCGTATGGCTGAAAACGCCGCTTCCCGAAATTCCGATGATGCAGGCGACAGTGTTATTTCAACAAGTCTGTCAAGCGGTATAGCATGGGTCATGGTAGAGTGGAATGCTAAGTTTGTCCGTTTGCCGAAATACGGCGAAAAGCTCAGTATAAGCACATGGTCACGGTGGCCGGAAAATACTCGCAGTGTGAGGCGCGAATACCTGATTTGTGCCGAAAACGGTGAGCATTGCGTTGAACTCAGCTCAAAATTCATGCTTTTAGACCTAAAGAGCGGCAGTATAGTTCAGCTTAACGAAGAATTTATGAAAAAGTATGACCCTGAGGATTGCTATGCGTTCGATATTTCAATGCTCGGTCTGCTCCGTGAGCCAAAACAATACGAGAGCGAAACAAGGCTTACACTCAGACGAAGTGATATAGACTTCAACGCTCATGTGCATAATCTCAATTATCTCAATTTTGCTCTTGAAGCTCTGCCCGAAGCTGTATATGATAAGGCGGATTACGATTCGCTTCGTATAATATTCCGCAAAGCACTAAAGGCAGATGATGATGTCGTTTGCAGATATGCCTCAAACGGTGATGAACACACTGTCGGCATATACGGCGGCGATGATGTGCTCAGGTGCATAGTACAGCTCAAAAGCAAATAAAGGCGAATAAAAGCAGATAAAAAAACGGAACGGGTCAATACCGTTCCGTTTGTGTTTATCGGTTTTGATTACATGACGAAAATTCTGCGCCTTGCACTGCTTGTGTTTTCGCCTTCGGCAGTGCCGTTATTTTCATCGGCGTTTGCGGCAGATTCGGCTGTCTGTTCCGCAAGGTCGGGGAATATCATTGAGATATAGGTTTCAAATGCCTGATGTGTTCTGACTAAAGTTTTGTTCCTTGTGTTGACGTTTGAATCGTCTATGCGGAAAGAATGAAGCGAGCCGTCTTCAAGCTCCATGGAGAAAAAGCTCACGGAAACAGAACCGTCAAGTGAAACGGGAGTTTCGATATCGACCGAGATTTTGGTAACATGATAGTCGCAGTCGGAAAGAGGAACGCCCGAGAAGGATACTGTGTAAGTGCCTTTATCGAGTGTACAGTTCCACGAAGTGTTGATGAAGTGTTCGGCGTTGAAAATGTCACCAAAAGTGATTTCGTCGGTTATAAGACCTTCAGTGGCAAAACCTGAACCCGTAA
>JAFSFN010000202.1 GCA_017435185.1 Clostridia bacterium
ATAGCTTACGGACTTGGCAACGGCGATATGGCGTTGGTGCATCGTTATGCGCATGATGTATATTTTGAGTCTGCAGGTATGATATTGACACTGATAACTTTCGGTAAGCTGATGGAAACGAAGGCAAAGGGCAGGACGGGCGAAGCGATAGCAAGGCTCATGGACCTGGCACCCAAAATTGCTACAGTTGAGCGTGACGGCAGAGAAATCGAAATTGCGGTCGAGGATATTCAAAAAGGCGATATAATAATAGTTCGTCCCGGACAGAGCATACCTGTTGACGGCGATATCGTAGAAGGATTTTCAAATATTGACGAGTCTGCAATAACGGGGGAGAGCATACCCGTTGAAAAGCAGGTTGGAGATAAAGTGCTTGCCGCAACAATAAATAAATCAGGATTTTTTAAGTTCAGAGCTGTTAATGTTGGCAACGACACAACGCTTGCTCAGATAATACGCCTTGTTGAAGAAGCATCAAGTTCAAAGGCGCCGATTGCCAAACTGGCAGATAAAGTCAGCGGCGTATTCGTACCCATTGTAATTTCAATTGCTGTAATTGCCGCCGCTGTGTGGCTCATTGTCGGAGAGAGTTTTGAGTTTGCACTTTCAATAGGCATTTCGGTGCTTGTTGTATCGTGTCCATGTGCCTTGGGGCTTGCAACGCCTGTTGCCATAATGGTAGGTACGGGGAAGGGTGCGGAAAACGGTATACTTATAAAATCTGCAGAAGCACTTGAAACTGCACATCTGATTGACACGGTCGTATTTGATAAAACGGGAACTCTTACACAGGGTAAACCGGCTGTGACAGATATAGTGGTTTGTCGCAAAATGAATGAATCGGAGTTTTTGAAAATTGCGGCTTCGATTGAAAAACCGTCCGAGCATCCGTTGTCAGAAGCTGTTTTATCAAAGGCGCAAGAAAAAAACATTATGATTGATGATGTGGAATCGTTTATTGCCGTTCCGGGCAAGGGCATAGAAGCGGTGGTTGGCGATATACGATATTTTGCAGGCAATCGCAGATTATTGGATGAAAAGGGAATTGCTTTATCCGATGAAGATATAAATTGCAGTGAGCGGCTTGCAAATGACGGAAAAACATTGCTTTACTTTGCCGATGAAAACGGATTGATCGGCATAATTGCTGCTGCTGATATCTTAAAAGAAAACAGCAGAAAGGCAATAGAGCGTTTTTCTGAAATGGGCATTGATACGGTTATGCTTACAGGCGATAATGCTCGTACTGCCAAGGCTATAAGTGATAAACTGGGTATAGACCGTACAGTGGCAGAGGTGTTGCCGCAGGATAAAGAACGCGAAATAGCTCAGTTACAGAAAAAAGGAAAAAAAGTTGCCATGATAGGTGACGGCATAAATGATGCTCCTGCATTGAGCCGAGCAGATGTCGGCATTGCCATAGGCGCAGGTACCGATGTTGCTATAGAGTCTGCGGACATAGTTCTTATGAAGAGTGACCTTTTGGATGCTGTCGCCGCAGTGGAACTTTCAAAAAAGGTAATACGGAATATAAAACAAAACCTGTTTTGGGCATTTTTCTACAACGTGATAGGGATACCGCTTGCGGCAGGAGCTTTTTACACAACATTCGGATTGAAGCTGAGCCCGATGTTCGGTGCTGCGGCAATGAGTTTAAGCTCGGTATTTGTTGTGTCAAACGCACTAAGATTAAAGCGTTTTAAGCCCAGATTAAAAGCGAATACGGAAACAAAGAAAGGAGAAAACAAGAAAATGGTAAGAACGATGAAAATTGAAGGCATGGCTTGCGGCCACTGCTCGGCAAGAGTTGAAAAGGTGCTCAATGAGCTTGACGGCGTAAGCGCAGTGGTAGACCTTGCGGCAAAGACCGCAACAGTTACTCTTGAAAAAGAAGTAAGCGATTCAGAACTCAAAAGCGTTGTGGAAAACGCAGGCTATGAAGTAATCAGCATCGACTGATGGTAATGTGGGGTTTCACCCCCACGCCCCGGTCGCTTTTGTAAAAGCGACGGAAAACAAGTATAATAAAACATATAAAAAAGTCATGCACATATGGGTGCATGACTTTTTGCAGTTGGTTTGATATTTATATTATCACGGTTTTAGTATTACGGCTTCTTTTCTATAAAATTTTGCAAGATTTCTATTGTATATATCATTAGGATCTTCCATTATATCACCAACCCACAATACATCGGGCGGATTTTGATAAGGTGGAAGGTATACGATGGATTGAGTCTCATCCTTAAGCATTTCTATGCGTGCCTCGGTTTGCTTGCCGTAATCCTGAGCTTGCTCACTTGCAAGCGAAGCATGAGCTCGTGTCATTGTCATATCCGGCGGCAAAAAATATGATACTACAATAAATAATCCAATAATGCCGACGAATAATACCGTATGATAACCCGCCTTTTTGGGGGCTTCGTCATCTTTTATATTGAACTTTCGGATAGCATAACCCATCAAATAATAAACATTTATCAGGAATATAAATATTAGGGAGAAGAAAATAGGATTTAAACAGCGAGTTGGACCTACTGTTCCGTCTGCATATAAATGAGGGCAAAATTGAGCGGCAAACAAGCAGAACGAAAAAGCGGCAACAAGTATGGGATATTTAAATTCCATTGTGCTCTTTTTCGCCGCCGAAAAAAGTAATGGAAAGCATAATGAAATAATTATCAAAAAGGGGATATCAAGCCATTCCTGCATATATATAAATGCATTTTCGAATGACTGTATAATTGCCGATACAACACCGGGTGATGTGCATAAAGCTTGTCTGACTCCGTTTCCGGGTGCAATAACGCTTATTATAAAAGCGGCAACATTAAAAAACAGAGGAATTAAAAGGTGTTTGAATCTTTTGTTCTTAAAAAAAGCAAGCAGTATTATTGCGGATACCATAAGCAAAACTGAAAGTAAAGCCGAAATATAATTAGAACCGCCAACAAAAATTGAGGCAATGCACATTACAACCAAAATACTTATATGTCGTTTTTCAGAGGATGCATATAAAAGCAATAATCCTATCAGAGTTTGAAAAATGGAATACGAAAAATTGTAAAATATTGCAGAATTATACCAAAACAAGCCTTGGGTAGAACCGGGTAGCATTTGAATTTCAATAAATAAACATATTATTGTTATTATTAAAAACTGTGAGGTGTTCATTTGCAATATTCTCTTAAATAAAACATAGCAAAAGAAAAGAGAACTTAGTATCATGAAAAATATCATTATATAAGGAGTAAGCATATAAAACTGCTCGCCCCATATGCCCGGTTGCAACGTCATCATGAAAACAGAAAAGAAAGTGCCCTGCCAATTATAATATATTTCCTTTGTGAAATTTGCAGATGTTTTTATAACTTCAAATACTGAGCCTGTGTCTTCAAAAGCTAAATGTGATTCTGCTCCGTACCAATAGTCGTCACTGTTAGGTGCATTATACGGTGCAATGCGGAAGATGGGAATAAGAGAGAGTATGAAAAATAGTGCTAAAATTATGCAAATAACTCGTTCGCTTAAATACAAGAATGCTTGATATTTTTTACGGGGGGAGGGGTACATTATCTATCTCTTTTTTTAAATAATTACTTATTTGTGGAAGTATTGAGCTACAGGGCATAGTATAACATCGTTTTTTGCGTGAGTCAACTTAAAAACTGCTTTCCTGCAGGTTTTGAGGACACCTCGGTAGAGGTGTCCCTAATGTTTGCACGAATATACCTGCGATTATTTTTTTCATACGGCAATATTTAATTTGTAGGGACAGCCGTTCTCGGCTGTCCGTTTGTACTGTCACGTTTTATACAATGGTGTTAGGATAGTTATTACAACCAAAATCCGCCCTTTTAAGGGCGGATTCGTGCAAACCTATCAATCGTGAGCTTTTGTATTTATCTCAAAGAGCAGATCTTTAAGGAAATCGTCGAGGGGCATTGTGCCCTTGTCGCCGTCTTTGCGTGAGCGAACTGCGACAACATTGTTTTCAACTTCCTTATCGCCGATTATGAGCATATAGGGAATCTTCTGCATCTGTGCTTCACGGATTTTGAAGCCGATCTTTTCGTTTCGTGTATCGACTTCTGCTCGTATACCGTAGCTTTCGAGTTTTGTTTTAAGCTCTTTGACTGCATCGTGAGTACGGTCGGTCATGGCGAGAAGCTTTACCTGTATGGGAGCAAGCCATGTGGGGAGCGCACCTGCGTAACGCTCTATGAGGAGAGCGAGTGTGCGCTCATAACAGCCGATGCTTGTGCGGTGGATAACATAGGGATACTTCTTCTCGCCGTCTGCATCAACATATGTCATGCCGAAGCGTTCTGCAAGCTGGAAGTCTATCTGTATGGTTATGAGCGTGTCTTCCTTGCCGTGAACGTTCTTTATCTGAATGTCAAG
>JAFSFN010000203.1 GCA_017435185.1 Clostridia bacterium
AATTTGTAAAAGATGCTGATCCTATCATCATCGAAGATCTTGAAAAAGCAGGTCTGCTCTTTGATGCACCCGTATTTGAACATAGCTATCCGTTCTGCTGGCGCTGCGATACTCCGCTTATTTACTATGCAAGAAGCTCTTGGTTCATAAAGATGACGGCTGTTCGTGAAAAGCTCATGGAATACAACCGCCGCATAAATTGGATACCCGAGTCAATAAAAGAAGGCCGCATGGGCAACTTCCTTGACAATGTAATCGACTGGGGTCTCTCTCGTGAGCGTTATTGGGGAACTCCCCTCCCCATCTGGGTATGTGAAGACTGCGGCGAGATTCATGTTGTGGGCAGCAGAGAAGAACTTTGTTCTCTTGCACCCGACACACCCAAGGATATTGAACTTCACAAGCCTTTCCTCGACCCCATCACATTTAAGTGTGAAAAGTGCGGCGGCGTGATGAAGCGTGAAAAAGCCGTTATAGACTGTTGGTTCGACAGTGGTTCAATGCCTTTTGCACAGTGGCACTATCCTTTTGAAAACAAAGAAGCATTTGAGCGTCGTTATCCCGCAAACTACATAAGCGAAGCAGTTGACCAGACACGCGGCTGGTTCTATACGCTCCTTGCCATATCCACTTGTCTCTTCGATGACCCTGCATTCATGAACTGCATCGTTCTCGGTCTTGTCCAGGATAAGGACGGATTGAAGATGAGCAAACACAAGGGCAATGTCGTTGACCCATGGACAGTGCTTGACAAGCAGGGTGCCGACGCTGTTCGCTGGTATTTCTATACAGGCTCAATGCCCTGGCTTCCCAGCCGCTTCTCAGCAGACGCAGTAAGCGAATCCCAGCGTAAATTCATGGGCACACTTTGGAATACATACGCATTCTATATCCTCTATGCGGAAATAGACGGTTTTGACCCGACCAAGCATGAACTCAGAGAAGAAAATCTTACCATTATGGATAAGTGGCTGCTTTCACGCCTCAACAGTCTCGTTGCAAGCGTTGACAACAACCTTGACGCACTCAAGATAACCGAAGCGGGTCGTGAACTCCAGCGCTTTACAGACGACCTTTCCAACTGGTATGTAAGACGCTGTCGTGAGCGTTACTGGGGCAACGGCATGACCGACGATAAAGAAGCCGCATATATGACCCTCTATACAGCCCTCAAGACAATGGCACTTTTGAGCGCGCCGTTCACACCGTTCATGGCTGAATCCATGTATCAGAACATGGTACGCAGTGTTGATAAGACAGCGCCCGAAAGCGTACACTTGTGCGATTTCCCGACAGCTTGCGAAAGCTATATAGACAAAGAGCTTGAAGCACATATGGACGAAGCACTTTCCATTGTCGTACTCGGCAGAAGCGCACGCAACACGGCTAACATAAAGAATCGTCAGCCCATAGGAAAAATGCTCGTTCAGGGCGCAAAACTTCCCACAGAGTTCATCTCGATAATTGCTGAAGAACTCAATGTAAAGGAAGTTGATTTCATAACCGATGCTTCCGATTTCATCTCCTACCGTGTAAAACCCCAGCTCAAGACGCTCGGTCCCCGTTACGGCAAGATTTTGCCCAAGATAAACCAGTATCTTGCACAGGCAGGAATAGGCGACAAAGTGGTCAGTGCCATCAACACAGACGGTACATACACATTCGAGATCGACAACACTCAAGTCAATCTTGAAAAAGATGATGTACTCATTGATGTCACTCAAAAAGAAGGTTTTGTCTGCGAAAGCGACCGTGATTTGGCAGTCGTTCTCAACACAACTCTCACGGAAGAGCTTATCGAAGAAGGCTTTGTCCGTGAACTCGTAAGCAAGATACAAACAATGCGCAAAGAAGCGGGCTTTGAAGTTACTGACCACATCAGCATCAGTTACACAGGCAGCGATACGATAAATTCCATATTTGAAAAATACGGCTCAACAATCGCTTCCGACACGCTTGCCGAAAACATCAACTGTTCAGGCAGTGCTGACGGTTATTCAAAAGAATGGGATATCAACGGCTCGAAGGCTGTCCTCTCACTCAAGCGCATATAAAAGCATATGAAAAGCCGCCTGAAAGCTCAGGCGGCTTTTTTACCGTTAAAACGCTTATTTATATTCAGATAGTACCTTCAACTGTAAGAACGCTCACACCGGGAACAGTTGTATAAACACCGGTCACCGGATCTTGTGTGAATGTCGCTGCAGGAACGGTTATCTGCCCCGGAACGGTAACAAATGTGCCCGTTGATTCATCATATGTGTAATTTGTCGGTTCTGTCCATACAGCACCGTTGAATGTGACTGCAAGATCCGTGAGTATGGGATCGAATATATCCGTCACCGATGCATTGTCGGTTGCTTCGGCAGGCTGATTGCCATAGTTACGGATAGTAAATGTATATGTGACTCTGCTGTTGTCCGTGACCGTTGAGGGCGAGATGCTCTTGTCTATGCTCAGGTCGGGGCCGTTTACCGCTGTAACCGTTTCGGTTGCGGTAACAGGCGTTGTGAGACCGTCACCCGAAACTGTCGCCGTATTGGTTATCGTTCCGCCTTCTGTCGGTGAAGCAAACTCGTTAACGCTTGCCGCATACACAAGCATAGCATTTCCCTGTGCAGGTACGCTCAGTCCATCAAAAACGAGCGGAGGGCCTGCCGTAACAGTCGGTGTCGCCTGCAGTACGCCGTTTACATAATATTTCACAGAATCCATAACATACGAAAGCGGATATACCGTTGTTTCGTTTACTGTATATGCACCGAGCGAATCAGTTACCGAAAGCCCGGTCAAAGCGGTAGTTCCCGAATTAACGATGCTCACGATATATGTTATATCATCATTGATGCCGTATTCATCAACAACAGCCGTTTTGGACGCAGAAAGCACTTCCAAAATCTCGCCTGTTGCAATATTTGAATTTCTGGTAACATCGTTATATGTAAGAGTAGCACGGTTTGTAAAAATTGCCATAACTGTAATCCTCCTTGAAGATCATTGATAATATTTCTGTGCTGTTTATTACATAGTATTCAGCAATATGATTTTGGGGCACAAAAAACAGCCTGCTTTTAGCAGACTGTCTTGCGAATGTTTCGTTTTTATTTCTTTTTGAAGATTATCAGTTTGCTGAACACATAGTTCATGATTATAACAAGCACATTTGTAAAGAGCTTAACGAGCAGGTCATTGAAGTGGCAGACCTTTACGAGCAACGAGAATATCGCAACATCGGCTATCAGGAAGGAAACAAGTCTTGCAGAAACAAACTGCCACGCTTCACGGAAAACGAGTTTGCTTTCCCAGCTCTTTGACTCAAACACGAACACTTTGTTCACAACAAAAGCAAACGCCACACTTATTATCCATGAGATTATATTGCTTATTGTCTCATCTATATGGAACCAATGCGCACAAGGATAGTATACAACATAGCTTATGACGGTTGTCATTCCGCCCCAGAACACATAGCTTATCAATTCTTTATACTTTTTGAGCAATTCTTTTATCTTTTTCATGCGCTTTCTCCATTACTTTCTATATTGCACTAAACACATAAATAATTCGCCATAACTAATATAACAAAGCAGGCAATCATCGTCAAGCAATACCAATAACTGCCAAGGCTTGTATTTGTGACAGGAACATGATATATTACATTAGGCAGTGGATGCCGCATAATCAACAAAGGAGATATAAAAATGAAAAAACTTATTTCAATCTTGCTCGTGCTGACTCTCGCTTTTGCATTTGCAGCATGCGGCGAAAGCGCAAACCAGCCCACAGCAACTTCCGAACCCACGGAAGAACCCGCAGTAGCTATAACCGATTCACTTGAGCTTCTCACAAATGTTTGGGCAGCTTTTGCCGAAGACCAAAAGTTCGCTATTGCAGGCGGCGATTACAATAATTCCGTTATGGATGCTCCCGGCACTTTCAATGTTTCCGATACCGAAAGTCTTGACTCCATGCTCGGCGTAGCCGCTGACAGCGCAGCTCTCATAGACGGTGCAGCTTCCATGATGCACATGATGAATGCCAACACATTCACCTGCGGTGCATACCACATTGCAGACGCAGCAAATGTACAGGCTTTTGCTGACGCACTTAAAGAAAACATCATGAACCGTCAGTGGATGTGCGGTTTCCCCGACACACTCGTTATCTACACAGTAGGCGGCGAATATGTTGTTTCCGCTTTCGGCGCTGCTGACATCATCACAAACTTCAAGGCAAATCTCGCAACAGCTTACGCAGGCGCAGAGCTTCTTTACGAAGAAAACCTCGCCGCATAATCTTACGACATAATATCAAAAGCGGAGGCGGAACATGGTATTTTCAAGCATTCCTTTCTTGTACTACTTTCTGCCTGCCGTAATCATATTATATTTCGTTTCACCGAAATGCTTAAAAAACACGGTTCTCCTCATTGCCAGTCTTTTCTTTTATGGTTGGGGAGAACCTCGTTTGCTTATAATGATACTTGCGTCCATTTTCGCAGGTTACATTTTCGGCCTTTTGATAGACCGTTTCAAGGGCAAGGCTCTTGCTAAAATTTTCTTTGTACTCTCGGTCGTTTCCAGCCTTTTAACTCTCGGCTATTTCAAGTATGCCGACTTTTTGATATCCACATTCAATTCAGTCACCGGATTGAGTATTCCGCTTTTGAAAATAGCTCTCCCCATCGGCATCAGCTTCTACACTTTCCAGATTTTGAGCTATACGGTCGATGTATACAGAGGAGATGCACCCGTTCAGAAAAATCCGTTCTCGCTTGCAACATACATCGCAATGTTCCCACAGCTCATTGCAGGTCCCATTGTGCGCTATACCACAATTGCAGAACAGCTTGAGGAGCGTACTCACTCTTTTGAAAATGCGGCTTTGGGT
This sequence comes from Clostridia bacterium, assembly GCA_017435185.1. Lineage (GTDB taxonomy): Bacteria > Bacillota > Clostridia > Christensenellales > CAG-138 > RGIG3096. The sequence goes on from JAFSFN010000203.1 coordinate 4,891, forward strand.
ATTCGCCGTTTTATACTGGGCCTTTCAAAAAAAGTTCTTCTTGCCAACACGCTCGGTGAGCTTTGCACCGCTTTTGCTTCGACAACACAGCCTTCAGTGCTTTACACATGGATGTACGCAATAACATTCACGCTTCAAACCTATTTCGATTTTTCCGGCTACAGTGATATGGCTATAGGTCTTGGAAAAATATTCGGTTTTGACTTCCTTGAAAATTTCAATTATCCGTTCATATCTTCAAGCATTACGGAATTTTGGCGCAGATGGCACATTTCTCTGGGCACCTGGTTCCGTGACTATGTATATATCCCCCTCGGCGGAAACCGCGTCAAGCTCCCTCGCTATCTTCTCAACATCTTTGCAGTTTGGGCATTAACAGGGCTTTGGCATGGCGCATCATGGAATTTCGTTCTCTGGGGCGTTTACTTCGGAATATTGCTTATACTTGAAAAACTGTTCATATTCAAGCACTTGGAAAAAAACAAAGGCTTCTTGAGGATTATAAATCATATATACGTTTTCATATTGGTGCTCATCAGCTTCGTGCTTTTCAATGCCGGCACAATATCCGACGCCGCATTGCAGATAGGTGCAATGTTCGGTTTGTCCGACTTGCCTTTCTCCTCGCAAGAAACGCTCTATATGCTCAGAAATTTTGCAGTGCTTCTGATATTGGGCATAATAGCCTCAACACCTTTTGTCAAAAACACCTTGAACAAACTGCGTGAGAAACCGCTTTTTGAAAAGCTCATAAATATTCTTGAACCCATAGCACTGCTCGTACTTCTTGTTGCAGTCACAGCATACCTTGTTGACGGTTCGTTTAACCCATTCCTCTACTTCAGATTTTAAGGAGGCAGCACAATGAACAACAAGACAAAAAATGCAGTTGTTACTTTAGTCATCGGCGTGTTATTCTTGGCGCTGTCAATATTCTGTTGGGTAAAAGCACCCGATGAATTTTCATATTCGGAAAGGCGTACTCTGGCAAAATTTCCCGAAATAAACGCCGAAAACATCGCTTCAGGCACAGCCATGAGCAATTTTGAAACCTATACTCTCGACCAGTTTCCGATGCGTGACACATTCCGCACTGTAAAGGCGCTTATTTCGCGCTATGCCTTGGCACAAAAAGAAAACAATGACCTGTATTACACAGACGGCCACATTGCATCACTCGATTATCCTCTCGACACTTCGTCAGTGCTTCGTGCCGCTTCACGATTTGAGTATGTCGTGTCAAAATACGCTTCAGCATCAAACAACATATATCTATCTTTGATTCCCGATAAAAACTATTTCCTTGCCGATTCAAACGGTTATCCGTCACTCGACTATTCCGAGCTTACTTCTCTTTTACTCGAAAATTGTCCGAGCATGAAATATATAGATATTTTTCCTACGCTTTCAACAGACAGCTATTATCGCACCGACACCCACTGGAGTCAGGATAAGATAATCAATACTGCATCATTCCTTGCAGAAGCATTAGGCACTTCAATTCCGTCTGCCGCCGATAAATATACGGCACATACTTTAGACGCTGACTTCTCAGGCGTATATGCAGGTCAGATTATGCTCCCCACAAAAAAAGACAGGATAACCTATCTCACAAACACGATTATAGACTCATTCACTACACATGACTACGAAAACGATAAGGATATTGAGATATATACTCTCGAAAAAGCAGACGGTCCCGACCCGTACGAAATATTCCTGAACGGCCCAATATCGCTTATTGAAATAAACAACCCTGAAATAAACAATGATTCAAAACTGATAATTTTCCGTGACTCATTTTCAAGCAGTCTTGCGCCGCTTCTTGCTCAGGGCTATTCTCAAACAATACTTGTGGATATAAGATATATAAGTCCCGATTTTGTAGGTTCATTCGTTGATTTTGAAAATGCCGACATACTGTTTTTATACAGCACATCAGTCATAAACAACAGCATAACATTGAAATGAAAGAAGCTCCCATGTGGGGAGCTTCTTTATTACTTTTACTCACCTGTTATCTTATTGCACAGAGCATCGAGCCAGTTTCCGTCAAAGAGTTCTATCATGCCGCTGTCGCAAGCGGCGGCAAGTTTCGGGTCGATAGGCAATTTTGCAACGGTTTCCACACCATGCTTGAAAGCAATTTCTTCAATATGACTTTCACCGAACATACGTATTTCTTTTTTGCAGTCCGGGCACAAAACATAACTCATGTTTTCAACCAATGCAAGCACGGGAATATCCATCATCTTTGCCATATTCATTGCTTTTTCAACTATCATTCCAACAAGTTCCTGCGGCGAAGCAACAATGACTATACCGTCAACGGGAATGGACTGAAAGACCGTAAGCGGTACATCGCCTGTTCCCGGAGGCATATCTATGAACATATAATCAACATCGCCCCAAATAACATCCGTCCAGAACTGTTTGACAACGCCTGCTATGACAGGACCGCGCCAGACAACGGGATCCGTTTCATTCTCAACAAGCAGATTGAGCGACATAACCGATATACCGGTTTTTGTCATTACAGGATATATGCCGTCTTCACAGCCCTCTGCTCTTTGGCTGTCTATACCAAACGATTTGGGTATTGACGGACCTGTGATATCTGCATCAAGAACTGCTGTCTTGAAGCCTTTTCTGCTTGCCGATACGGCTAAAAGCGATGTTACGAGGGATTTACCCACACCGCCTTTGCCGCTTACAACACCGATAATCTTCTTGATCTTGCTAAGCTGATGGGGCTTTTCCAAAAAGCTCTCTTTTGTGCGTTCACCGCAGTTTTCACTGCAGTTTGAGCAATCATGTGTACATTCTGACATTACTTTTCCTCCTGAATATTTATCTGCTGACCGCAAGATATATACTCGATACGGTCATTCATTATTTTTTTCATATAATTATACTGCTTTTCGCCCGTACAATGACAGGTGAAAAATTTGGCGTTAGACTTATTTAAGACATTTGCCGCATTAGTCAAAAAAGCTTCATCATCTATCTTTGAAAAATGAAATCCTCCGACTATAGCGGACGCATCAAACCATGAAGCAATATTTAATATGCCCTTATGCGAGCATGCGCTGAAAACAACGCTTTTTCCGCCTTCTTTAACAACGAGGTATTGTTCATGCAAAAATTCGTCCTCTGTAAACTCGCCGTCACGCTCTGTTACCATATTTTGAGAACTGTGATTTGCAAAAGGCCGCTTTCTTCCGTTACAGGAAATTATTTCAAGCTCATCATCTATTCTAACGCAATCGTCAATAAAAACAAGCCGTTTAGCATTTAACTGCAAAATTTTTCGGTCAAGACCGATATATCTATCCTGCCCCGAATAATACTTTTCAAACGCATATGCGCTTGCATAAACAGGCGCAGTCAAATTCAATTCCAAAAACCGTTGAAGCCCTCCGCCATGGTCATAATGTCCGTGGGAAAGAACGGCAATATCGACAGATTTAATATCTTTTCCGAGTTTCTGTGCGTTTTGCTCAAAAAGCACACTTTGACCCATATCAAACAATATTTTATGCTTTTGTGTTTCGATATACAGGCTAAGCCCATGTTCTGTGCCAATATCGTCCAGGCCGCTCGTATTCTCCGCAAGCACAGTGATTTTCAACGCCTGTTCCTCCTTTTTCTGTTCCTGCGCTTTTTAAGCTGATAGTTTGCCGTGGCTATCATATATACTGCCGACGCAATTATAACTATCAGCACCACACTTCCGCTTAGAGCGTTCATCAGCCTACGAAACGCCACATTATCCGCACCAAAGCGGAAAAGCATCGCGGTTTGGAGTGCAAGCATAGACATGAGCGCTCCTGCAAAAGTGATGAACTTTGAAGCTGAAAGGAGCGGATTGTTAAGCCTTCTGTGCTTGAGCAGATTAACGCTTGCTTTTACAAGCATATAAAATACATACACTGCTGTGACATATATTATATATCCCGGATATTCATAGCCCATATCATTGGATATGACCTGATATATCACACCAAACATCGCCGCATTGAGAAGCAGCATCAAAAAACCGATATTTCTGTATTCTTTAAGCTCGCATATTATTTTTTCTCTTGCTGTCTCCTGCTCATCATCCTTGCGTACAGCTTTAACAAGGCGCACACGCATTATGCTCAAAACGGCATAATATGCAGCAAGTGCAACAAACCACAGTGAATCATACATTATTCCCATGGTCAGTTTGAATATTACATATATCAAATTTATAGCCAGACTGAAATAGAGTGCCACTTCGCCTCTGAACACCGTGTCGTTCAGATAGCGATTGACAATCGGTCTGTTGAGTGCTCGCTGTACTATTGTACTGTTTTTGCTGCTTTTCACGGCATCGGTGCAAGCTATTACCGCAACAGTGAGCGTATATGCCGAAACAGGATATGCAATATAGGCAATTGCTGTTTTTTCCATACCGTTTGAAAAAACATATATTAAAGCTGCCGCCGAAAAAATCGCCAGCCATAATATTATCAGAAAGTGCGGACGCATCATCCGCATTAAAATTTCCTTAATTTTGCCTTTACCCATATATTTATTATACATTGCTCAAAAACAGCTATCAATAAAAGCCTGTTATTTATTTGTCTTTTGGTATATACTGTTGTAGAAATTAAAGCGAGGCATACTCTTTATGGAAAAGATAGACTATAAAGGCTCTTTTTTATTTAATCTTACCGGCTTTCTGATGCTCATAGCAGGTACAATGTCGTTTATATTTTTTGCTGTACTTTTTATTATAGCCATAATGCTGATCGGCACCATTCCCTTTTTCGGATTCGTCATGGCAATGCTGTGCGGCATTATAGGTGCTCTGTCCGGCGTTTTAACAGGCATATACGGCATGAAATACAGCCGTTGTCCTTCAAAAATGAAAAGTTGCTTAAAACTTAACTCTGCGTCGCTTTTCTTTTCGCTCATTTCTTTTGTTCTCTCAAGTATAATATTCCGCTCTTTCAGCATCATCGCAATTTTATTAACTTTA
>JAFSFN010000204.1 GCA_017435185.1 Clostridia bacterium
TCGCAATGATGCGATGTTTGCCACAAAACATTAGGCGAAGCCGACATCATTAGCGTCAGCGGCATCATTAGTAAAACGACATCATTTGCCGAAGGCAAACATCATTCAAAAAACGCACCTTTGTCGGTAGACAAAAGTGCGTTTTTTGTTGGTGCGGGTAACAGGACTTGAACCTGCACAGCCTTGCGACTATTAGAACCTGAATCTAACGCGTCTGCCAATTCCGCCATACCCGCATGACGCAGAATAGAATATCACACTTTACAAGGTTTTGCAATGATTTTTTGTGTAAAATACTGCCGCTCAAGAGATAAAAAATAACAAATGTAACGACGCAATGGAAAGTCTTTAACATTGAATAAATGGTTGTTATATGATAGAATAATCAATAATATTTGGAGGCTTACATGAAAAATGTAGTGATATATACAGATGGTGCGTGCAGTGGAAATCCGGGGCCCGGTGGCTACGGCGCAATATTGATGTATAAAGATATGAAGAAAGAAATCAGCGGCGGCGAAAAAGAAACCACTAATAACCGCATGGAGCTTATGGCGGCGATTGCGTCGTTGAGTTTGCTGAAAGAGCCTTGCAGTGTTGAATTGTACACAGACAGTGCATATCTGTGCAAAGCATTTACCGACGGATGGATATTTAACTGGCTGAGAAACGGCTGGAAAACATCAACAAAAAAAGATGTTGAGAATCGTGATTTGTGGGAACAGCTGCTTAAACTTTCAAAAACACATAAAATATCATGGCACAAAGTTAAAGGCCACAGTGATAATGAGTTCAATAACAGATGCGATGAATTGGCAAGGAAAGCCATTGAAAAGCTGTAATAGTGCCAAAAATAAGGAAAATGATGAATTTTTCGTTAAACTATTCGTTAAACTTGTGTTTAACGAATAGTTATGGTAGAATACTTACTGCCCTATTTTGCTTTGTGAGGTGTACAAAATGTCATATAATAGCCAGCAATATAAGCAGTATACAACAAAATTGCGTGAAGTCATAAAAGAACTGCCGCCTTTTTGCGCTGAGTTCTTTTTGGGCATAGAAAACGAAACTTTAATAAGAACTCGCTATGCTTATGCGCTCGATTTGCGAATGTTTTTCAAATACCTTGCAAATGAAACTTGCGAATTTAAGCGTGATGATATCAGGAGCTTTAATTTTCAAGATTTGGATAAAGTCAGTGTTACCGATGTTGAAAAGTATCTCAGTTTCCTAAGCTATTATACCGATGATGCCGAAAACGAAGTAACGAATAATGATCATGCAAAGGCCAGAAAGCTGTCAACGCTTCGTTCATTCTATAAATATTTTATCAAAAAAGAAAGAATCGAACATAACTCCCCTGCCCTTGTTGATTTGCCAACTATACGAGAATGTGCTATTATTAGACTGGAACCCGATGAAGTTGCCTTGCTTTTGGATATTGTCGAAAGCGGCAATGAACTCACGGATAAACAAAAACATTATCACGACAGAACAAAAAGTCGCGATCTTGCAATAATGACCCTGTTTTTAGGTACGGGTATTCGAATCTCCGAGCTTGTTGGAATTGATATAGATGATATCAACTTCTCAGCCAATGAGTTTTCGATAATACGCAAAGGCGGCAAACAGGATATACTCGTATTCGGCAGTGAAGCAAGGCAGGCGCTTCTTGATTATATGATGGATCGAGAACATATAATGGCTCAGGAAGGCCACGAGAACGCTTTGTTCCTTTCTCTGCAAAGACGGCGTATTACAGTTAGGGCTGTTGAAAATTTGGTCAAAAAATACGCAAAGGTTGCTGTTCCGCTCAAAAAAATATCGCCTCATAAGCTGAGAAGCACATACGGAACGAATCTTTATCGTGAAACAGGTGATATCTATCTTGTTGCTGATGTTTTGGGTCACAAAGATGTAAATACCACCAGAAAACATTATGCAGCTGTTTCGGAAGACCGTCGGCGTATTGCCGCAAAAGTAATAAAACTTCGCGAAGATTAAAATGGAGGCTGTTATGGTCAAACAAACATATAAAATTTTGGCAATGGTGCTTGCAGTGCTTTTCATATTACCCTGTTTCAATATCGATGTCGGTGATACCGTATCTTATGCTATGCCGCGTGTCGAGAATAAGCTCATAATCGACACCGACCCTCAGGACGGATTTGCCGGTGAATATGTTATAGCGTACAATCCTTCTCAAGATGCTCGTTCAAGCGTGACTACGGGCATAATCTCGGATCAGATGAAAAATGTTTCACTTGACCTTAGCGAAAAAGCAGCGAATGAACCGTACACTGTTGAGTTTGAACAGCGTATTTCGGCAGCTTCCGTTAAGAATGCTTTCGAAAAGTCAAGCAAAACAAATGCTTTGCTCTACAGCAATAATCAAGCAAATGATTATTCTGTAGGAGATAACAGATACTTCAATATTTATGCAGACCTTAATGATTACGATCTTTCATCCGTAAAATTTAAGCTTGCGGCAAAAGGTGAACATTGCTATATATGGATAATTTCCGGCGAGCAATATGCACTTACAAGTGAAGAAGCAACTGCAATGGCTCTTGAGTATGACAGCAAGATATATGACAATATGCGAAATGATTTCGGTGAGCATATTGATCCCGAAGAAAACGGAATGCTTAATATCTTGGTATATAACATACAGGACGGATTCGGTTTTACCACTAACGGATACACCTGCGGATATTTCAGCTATTCCGATATATATCCCGAGGAAGAATACGGCAACAATGCTGCAATGATACATATTGACACTTACCCCACTATTCACTGGAAAGATGAATATAATATTCAGGAAGCCTACTCAACAATAGTTCACGAACTCCAGCATCTTATAAACTTTTCTCAGTTTCTCAACAATCCCAATTCTCCAGAGGAAGAAAGTTCTATCATGAGCGATTGGCTCAATGAGTGCTGTTCTTTGGCTGCCGAAGAATTGATATATCCCAATTCCGTTGCGTCAAGCCGTCTTGACAAATTCATGAGTTCATATGTTCCATATGCTGAAGGTGCTTCGTTATATTCCTGGAGCGAGGACATAATAAACTATTCAATGGTATATCTGTTCGGTCAGTATATAAGAATGCAGACAGGCGGTTATGAAGCATTTAAGGAAATGCTCAAAGTCTATGCAGAGGATTCTCAGCCCACAGAAGCAAAAGCTGTTGAATCCGCTGTAAAGGGCAGTGCGCTTGACGGCTATTCGCTTTCTCAGGTTGTTTTGGCATACAGAATTGCAATGCTTGCCAACGAGACAACAGCATATAACGGTATATACGGTTTCCGCGGCAATGAGCTTTTCGACTCATTACCTGCAATGGAATACACTTCTACCGATACACCGAGAATATACGGCGGCGGTGCTATCGTTATACAGACTAAAGAAGGCGTTTTCAATCCTCCCGAGAATTCTTCTCAGGAACTTCAGTATGTAGGAGTGACATTTGCAGACGAAGCCGTTCCCTCCCCTACGCCTACATCATTATCTACTGCCGAGCTTACTCTTAATCCGGAGCTTACTGTAGAACCTACGACTGATTTGAGTCCTACACCGACTGCCAGCCAAACTGTTATGCCGACACCAACTCAAACAAAGCCTTTGCTTGTTTATCTGTCAATGGATAAGTCGGCCCTGCTTCCGGGCGAAAAGGTAAATGTAAAAGTATCGTCAACCGTATCATCCGATATCACACTGACTTCGCTTTTGCTTGATATTCCTTTTGATAATAAGCTCTTTACCGTTGAAAGCGTTTCATATCTTGACAATTTTGCTTGTACAGTTAATGAAGATGCAGTAAAAATCAGTCTTAACAATGAAAATGCGGAACTTATTTCCGGCAGTGTTAATGAAATAGCCGTAATTACACTTACTGCAACAACCGAATTGCTCAATACAGCTTCCTGCTCATTCAATGTATCTGATGTTTCATATGCTCAGACCGATGTTTCAAACTTAGAGTTCGTTGCTGTTGGTGCTGATGGAAAAATCATAGTTCCCGTAACTCATAACAGCTTCACAATAAGCTATACGGACATGGCGTTGAGAAATATTACTGCGGGGACTACTGCTGAACAAATTATGAAAATGTGCAGCGATGGCATAAGTGCTGAAGTTTTTGATGCATCACAAAGCAAATTGCACTCAGACAGTAAAGTCGCAACAGGTACCCTTGTGGTATTTTCGGACGACAGCGGTTTTGAGGCAAAATTCACTGTTGTTATTAAAGGTGATGCTACCGGTGATGGTGCCATTAACTCTCGTGACATAGCTGATATGCAAAAACGCATATTGAACAGTGTTGATTTTGCGGATATATATCATTTCGATGCTTCTGATATAAATAATGATGAAAAAGTAAACTCGAAAGATATTGCGTTTATACAGAAGCTCATTTTGAACGCTGAGAGCAGTGTAGACAAGAGTATAAACAATCTTTCAAAATCAAGAAAAATCAATGCATTTGCAGATAACAACCCTGTTATAACGGTTACTGCATCAGAAACAACAGTTGCTCCCGGCGATACCATAACGGTAACTGTAGCTTTTGAAAAACTGCCGTACAATAATGTTTCTGTAATGGAATTAAAACTGCCCATAAATGTTGATGTTTTTGACTTTGTTGAAGGTTCTGAGCAATTCTTCATTCCAAAGGGAGAAAATACAATATGCGGTGCTATATTCCTGCCTGCTAAGAATATATTCTTCTGCAATTATGTTGATGTTTCATCAGCTGTTTTGGCACATACCACAAACATTTGTTCTTTCCAGCTTACAGCAAAACAAAATGTTGACAATGTATCTGTGACATTCGATCTTGACACTTCAAGTTTCCTCACAGATGCAAACAATAGAGACATTATTTATACAACACACGGTACCGAAGTTATGATAACCAGCGCTCAGGGGCTGCAGCTTGCAGGCGGAAGTTCATATGTTATAGATATCGTTAAAGACTATCTGACAAATGTTCCTGCTTCAACGACATCATCAACGGTAATAGCAAACTTTGTTCAGTCAGGAACTATAAAAGTTTTGAAAACAGATGGTACTGTAAACGGTGATAACAGTAAAGTCGGTACAGGATATGAAATAACATTGAATGCATATGACAGAGTTATTGACAGACTGACAATTATCGTTACAGGTGATGTAACAAGCGACGGTTCGGCAAATTCAAGAGATCTTGCCGCAATGCAGAAACATATAGTCGGCACCGATGAGCTTTCAGCACCTTGTTTCGCAGCCGGCGACCTTACGAATGATTCAAAGATAAATTCAAGAGACATTGCTGCATTGCAAAAAGTGATCGTAGGCTTATAAGATTTTTAAGGCAAAACAAAACGGCACATTATTGTGCCGTTTTGTTTTGCCTTAATTTTTACCTGCGCCTTTTTGAACTTGCAGAAATGGTTTTCAATTTTAATTTGGAAGTATTGTTTAGATCATGAAGTTGTGCTTCCCATTCAGCCATAATGGCAGGATCAACATCTTCTAAATAATCTGATGGATCGCGATACAGCCCTTCCAAGCTCATATCATCCGAAAGGGTTGCATCAGAATCTTTGTTTGTGCGGTTAAGATATTCGGTAACATTAATCTCGTTATATTCCTTATCGCCGTTATCTATGCATTTACAGCAATTGTCGCATATCTTTTTCGGGTCAAGATCGCAAACATTACATTCACCGCAGTCATCACAATATTTGCTGTCATTCAAAATACAATATTTCATTTGGTGAGCTCTCTCCATATCTACTGTTTACTTGTTCGCTTTTTGCTTGTATGATAACATATTATATCATGAAACTCAGACAGGGACAGGACTTATTATGAAAAACTTTGGCAAAACAGAAAAAGCGGTTTATCTTTACCTTAAAGATTATATAGAAAAAAATGCCTACCCCCCTGCTATTCGTGAGATTTGTACCGCTCTTTCGTTAAAATCAACATCAACTGTTCATATGCACCTCAGATCACTCGAAGAACGTGGTCTGATAAAAATATCGGCCGGCAAACAGCGTTCAATCCAATTGACCGAAAACTCAAAAACCAAATTAAATTCTGAACTTATTCCCCTTCTCGGTACTGTTGCCGCCGGCAATCCTATTTATGCCTATGATGATATACAGGAATATTATCCTCTGCCTACAGCTATGCTGCACGGCGGAAATTCTTCTGATGTATTCATGCTTACCGTTGAAGGCAGCAGCATGATCGAAGCTGGTATACTTGATGGTGATATGATTATCGTGCATAAAGGAATAGCGTACGAAAACGGTGATATCGTCGTGGTACGCGTGTTTAACGATACAGCTACGGTCAAGCGTATATATTACACAGAAAACGAGCAAAAAGTAAGGCTTCAGCCCGAGAATTCGAATATGAAGCCATTGTTTGTCAGTACAAAAGATATAACCGTTGTCGGAAAAGTTATAGGAATCTTCAGAAAATATCTTTGAGTTTTTCCAATACTCTTTTAGCAGCTATTACTCCGTGTGAGTATGTTAATCCACCTTGTATATAAACTATATAAGGTGGTTTTATAGGTGCATCTGCGCTGAGTTCTATTGATGACCCTTGAATAAATGCGCCTGCCGCCATTATAACTTTGTCTGAATATCCGGGCATATCCCATGGTTCGGTAACAAGGAAACTGTCAACAGGAGAAACTTTTTGTATTTCTTTGCAGAGACTGATAACAGCCTCTTCGTTGTTGAGGCGCAGAGATTGAACTATATCTGAGCGCACAGCATCGCTCTTTGGCATTGTATCAAGATTTAATGTTTCAAACAGCTTAGCAAAAAGCGCAGCTGTCTTCAGTGCCTGATTTACAACATGAGGTGCCATGAAAAGTCCTTGATAAAAAGGAGTATATGCGCCTGCATATGAGCCCACTTCCCTTCCCATTCCGGGAACGGTTATACGCATTGAGATGCGTTCTATCAAATCATGTCTGCCGGCTATATAACCGCCTGTGGGTGCAATGCCGCCTCCCGGATTCTTTATCAGTGAGCCGATAAGTATATCCGCACCGTAATAAGAAGGTTCATGTGCACAGGTAAATTCACCGTAACAGTTATCAATTACTATGCAAACATTTGGTGCTGCTTTGTGAATTTCACTGAATACAGAAGCAAGTTTTTCGGGCAATAGTGATTCTCTCCATGCATATCCTCTGCTTCTTTGGAAATACACAACCTTTATTGTTGCATCTGCCGCCAATTGAGCCAAAACAGCATCTATGTCGATATTATTGTCTTTATCAAGGTCAATTTGTTTATAACTGATGCCCATACGAACAAGTGAAGAGTATTCATCACCCTCTATTCCTATGGCAGATAAAAGTGTATCATATGGTGCGCCCGATGCTGAAAGCATCGTATCTCCTTTCTCAAGAAGACCTGCAAGAGCAGTATATATTGCATGAGTTCCCGAAGTAAAATGAGGACGCACTATAGCGTCTTCACATTCAAGTGCTTGGGCAAAAAGTTTGTCCAGTGTGTCACGCCCTATATCATCATAGCCATATCCCGTGGTTGGTGCAAAATTACGCTGTGATACATTGTTAGCGGCAAATGCGTTCAGAACACGCTCCTGCGTTATTCGCTCTATTGAGTCCATATAGTCAAATGTGTCGTTAAGTTCGTGCTCCGCTTTTTTTATCATATCATTGATCATTGTTATCTTCCTTTTCAAAGAGAGTTACTGTGTTTTGCGGTGTTATACTTGAAACTGCGTGCTTATACAGCATCATTTGTTTTCCTTCATATTCAAGGATTATAACAAAATTATCGTATCCGCATATCTTTGCGTTTTTTATTTGATAACCGTTCGTTACATGTATGGTAACGGGAATATTGTTTTTGCGTACATTATTTAAGAACATATCCTGCAAATTGATATTTTTCATTGCTGATTTTCTCCTTCAAATACTTTAACGGCTTGAGATACTATATCATCATTTGTTGTGATGTCCAGCCAACTGATACGCTGATCTCTTCTGAACCATGTAAGCTGGCGTTTGGCAAAATGACGAGTTTCGATTTTTATTGCCTCAACAGCTTCATCAAGCGTATATTCGCCTTGAATATATTTTATAAGCTGTTTATAGCCTAAGCCCTGCATAGATTGAGTTTGCGCGTCACAACCGTTTTTAAGAAGCATAGTGACCTCTTTCAGAAGTCCTTGTTCCATCATGATATCTACACGCCGGTTTATGCGTTCATACAGCAAGGTGCGCGGTATAGAAATGCCGAGCATGCGAGGTTCTATAGCTATGTCATCATTTTTACTGTTGGAAAAATCATCAGGGACAGTACCGTTTTCTGTAAGCTCAATTATTTCCAATGCACGTACGATTCGTTTTTTGTCGTTGGGATGAAGGCGTTTTGCGGCATTTTCATCTTTATTTGCCAGCATTGCGTGCAATTCATGTGAATCGAGTTTATTAAGTTCCTCACGAAGTTTTGGATCTGTAGTAGCATCACTAAAACACAAAGGATATGTCAGAGAATTGATATACAGACCGGTTCCGCCCACTACAAGCGGAAACTTTCCTCTTGATACTATGTCGTTTATCTTTTCAAATGCCAGTCTTTGAAAATCAGCCACTGAAAACGACTCCGTCGGAGCAAGAAAATCCATCAAATGATGTACTGTCTCACCGCGTTCTGTCAACGATGGTTTTGCAGAACCGATATTTAGCTCTTTGTATATCTGTATTGAATCCGCAGAAATAATCTCCGCATTCATTTTTTTTGCAGCATTAAGTGACAACGCTGTTTTTCCGCAGGCTGTGGGACCTACTATAAATCCGACTACAGGCTTATTCATATTGTTACAGTACACGCTTGAATTGTTTTTCAAATTCAAGCCTTGTCATTTTCAGTATAACCGGTCTTCCGTGAGGACAAGTCAGAGGCACTTCTTTCTCTTTAACTTGTCTTAAGAGTTCTTCGATAATTTCAGCTGCAAGATTATCCCCCTGTTTGATGGCATGCTTACATGCAGATTGAATAAGCGAAGCTCTTTTTAATTCATGTGTTGACAATTTGCGATTATCCGCCAGAATATTTAACGCTTCATGCAGGAATTTAACGGTTTGAGTCTCGCCGAGCATATGAGGTACAGCACGAATGCTTATATTAAGCATACCGAAATCCTCAATTTCAAAACCGAGGGTCGCAAACTCATCCATGTTTGCCGTATATATATCATATTCGATTGGTGTTAACTTTACATTCAGAGGTATGAGCAATTGTTGGGAAACAACTTTGATTTCTTTTTGCATAAGCTCTTCGTAAAGTTTTCTTTCATGAGCGGCATGCTGATCTATGAAAAACACGCTGTTCCCCTGCTCGATGATTATATAACAGTCAAAAAGTTGACCGACAATGCGGTAGGATTCATCAGCAAATAAGGTTTGCTCAGTCTTTGTAATTTCTGTTTTATCATCATTGATGAGTGATTCTGCCGCTCTCCTTGCTTTTGAAACGATAACCGTCTTTTCCGCAAAGGGCAGTTCGGTTTCTTTTTGCGGTTCAATATCTTGAAACGGCTTTTTATAGAACTCATATTCTCCGGGTTCGGAAACAACGACTTCCCTTTTTTCGGCGAGCTTAACTGCGTCGTTTTGTTTTCTGAGCTCATCAAGCTGCTGTGCCGCTTCCGCAAGTGGAATTTTATTATGCTCAGGCAGTCGTTCGGGCGAACGGCTGACATTTGGCTTGAAGTCTGATTGTACTGTTTGCTGTTTTGTTTCTGTTTTATATATCTGTTTTTGAGATAACTGCATTTCTCTGATTACGGGCTGTAAAAGCGCATTTCTTACAGCTGTTGTTAAAGAACGAACAACTCTTTCTTCATCTTTGAATCTTATCTCCAGTTTTCCCGGATGGACATTAACATCCATATCCGCACTTGACATTGTAATATAGAGTACGCAGAATGGGAACATTCCCACCATCATTTTTGTATCATACGCACGAGAAAGAGCATATGACAGTTTGGCAGATTTTATGTATCTTGAATTTACAAACAAAGACTGCCAACTACGGTTGCTCTTTGCGATTTGTTCGGTACCTGCTCGTCCTGCTATTTTTATATAGCCGTCATCATAATCTACTTTTCTTAAGTGCTCCAAAACACTGCTTCCGTACACAGCATATATTGCATTATCAATATTCGAATCGCCTGCACTTTGATAAACCGTCTTGCCATTTTGGATGAGTTTGACGGCCACAGACGGATTAGCAAGTATAAGACGAGACACAAGGTCGCTTATATAGCTCGCTTCACTGCGAGGTGATTTCAAAAACTTAAGTCTTGCAGGAACATTGAAAAAAAGGTCTTCAACTTCGATCGTAGTACCTTGAACTGTTGCAGTATCGGTACATTCTTTTATCTCACCGCCGCTTATCACGAGTTTCGTGCCTATCTCTGCATCTTTGGTCATTGTAGATAATGTTACCTTAGCTACAGCGGCTACCGAAGCAAGAGCTTCGCCGCGAAAACCAAGTGTTTCTATGCGAAACAAGTCTTCTGAAACAGTGATCTTGCTTGTTGCATGCGGCAGAAAGGCGGTTTTTACATCCTCCCTCATTATTCCA